>JAKSCD010000138.1 GCA_022360775.1 Sneathiellales bacterium
AATTTATTACCGGCAGTATGCAAGCGGAATTTTCACTTTCCTTTTTTGAAGAGGCCTTTGAGAACAGTTTTGCTGAAATACCGGATATGACACTTGCCCTTTATCAGCTATCGGAGGCCGTTGGTCGCGGCAATCCGGCAAAGGAGGAGATTTAATGGGAACACTGGAGTTGCCCCAGATCGCTGAAAACCAGCTGGCGGCATATATCACATCCAATGATGCCGATGCGGCGCTTGAAAAAGCGATTTGCGATTGCGAACTTGGTCATGATGCAACAGCCGGTGATTTTGGCATCACTGAAACTGCATTTCGGGAAAACTGGTTTCATCGTATCGCCGGGAGCGCAGGAGCGGGCTTTGTTGTTACAGTTCCCGCCCTTAAGCGTCCTTTTGTGATTATGAATTCAAGTGGGCAGTCTGCAACAGTTTCAACCGGCTCAGGAGCCTCCATTGTTGTTGAGGAGGGGACTGTCCGCCTTCTCTATTGCGATGGAAGCAATATTATCGCTTTGACCGATGAAACATCCACTGGTGCGGCGGCGAGCGGTTTCTCGGGAGCCATGGTCTCCCTTGGAGCAAATCAGTCTGTCGCAGATAGCAGTGATACAGCCCTTGAATGGACTGTTTCAAATCATGACAGCGACGATTTTCATGACACTGGCACTAATCCGTCCAGATTTACCATTCCTGTAGGTATTTCCACAGTCATTCTGACGGCCCAAATTCGCTGGGATAGTGATGATTCTGATATCCGGGAAGTGAAATTCTGGAAAAACGGGAACAGTTCCTATCAGGGGAGAGCTTTCCTGCGCCGGGCTGCAACAAATAATCTGTTACTCAATCTGGTCTCCCCGCCGCTTGCGGTGACAGCAGGGGACTATTTCGAAGTGGCTGTCTGGCAGAATTCAGGAGAAAGCAGGGATGTCCTCCAGCATTACAGTTGCTGGTTTTCCCTTCAGGCTTTTTCCTGATCCTTTAACTCACGGAGATCATCATGACAACCTTGGAACAGGAGATCGGATCCATGCGGGCCCGGATAGAGAATTTGCACCTGGATATGATTGAATTGCGCGAGGAAGTTAAATCTCTTGCGACCCAGGTGTCCATGGGACGCGGCGCCATAAAACTAATCGGCATCACAGGCTCTCTCGCCGTGGCGTTAACGACTTTTGCAGCCTGGATCGGGCAGGTGCTGAAACCTTTTTAATATCGGGAATAAACGGGAATTAGGGGGAAAAATGGAGCTTCTGGATACTATCACTGCTGCGCTTGAAGGGCTGGATCAGGCAACCGAAACTTTCGCCTATCTGGTCGTGCTGGCCACGGTTGTTACGGCACTGATACCAAGTCGATCTGACAATATTCTTGCCAACCGGATTTTGTTCTTTCTGAACCTGCTGGCTGGCAATGTGGGGCGGAACAAAAATGCGGATGACCTATGAGATCACAGGATGCGGCCCTTTGTGCCCGAATTGCCTATCTGGAAAATGGTCGCCTCGATGCAGCAAAATTAGGATTTTCTTATCAAAAAATTCAGAAAGGTAAGCTTTCCTGTTGGGTGGGCCACAAGGGGAGCAAAACAGTCGTGGCTATTCAGGGAACACGCTTCATGCATCGCTCAAGCGTTTTTCTTGAACCCAACCTGAAGACAGATCTTGTTCCCTGGATAGGACCCGGCCGGGTTCATGAAGGATATTACAGAGCGTTCTGGTTTTTAATGAATGACCTGAAGTCGGCAGTTTCAGGTAGAGCAGAAGTCTGTTTTACAGGACATTCCATGGGGGCGGCGCTTGCTGTCCTTGCCGGTGTCTGTCTTGGCAGTTCCAGGATTTTTTGTTTTGCCAGCCCAAAAGTTGGAGATCAGGAGTTCGCAGCAAATGTGAACGCCTTCACCCGGGTCGTCCGGTTTGAAAACAGATGCGATTTCTTAACCAGATTTCCCTATCGGGGTGAGATCAAGGGACAAGGAAAGGAGGAAACCGGGACATATGTACATGTGGGGCGCAGAGTTGGTTTAACGGCCTATGGACATTCCATGAAGGCTTATCTCAAGGGGGTACAAGCAGAGAAATAGAGCTTGTGCAACTGGTACTACTAGGGAAGGAAAGTGAGATGAAACAGCAACAAAGATCGGGAAATGGCGTTAAAATCATAAAGAGGAAGGATCAGGAGGAAGTCCACTGGGAGTTGCCTATACCTGCTAATGACAATTTGCAGGCCATTGACCTGGACGTCGATGTCCTTATTGCAGAAAATGACAATGATGCAAATTTTGATCTGTCTGAAACCGGCCTTAATTTCACAGAGGCTAAAGGCAGTGACGAAAACCAGGCATTTGGAGACCCGTTTTATTCGGGGGACATGCCAAGGGAACTGGATTTTACCGATAACATAGGCAGGCGGGGTTTCCTGGCCGAGTAGGTGGCCCGTCAATCACTTAGACGGTACATTTTCCCGTGCAATTGCATATCAGGTACTTCATCGGCGATACCATCAATCGAGATTGTATCGCCGTTCACCTGACCTTCCAGGGTAACTGTCAGTTCATCCATTCCAAAGACAGAAGCGACCTTCAGATCGAATGTATGACGATTGGTTTTCATGGTGGCTGAAAATTGTGAGCCGTTAAAGCTATAGGTTCCTACATAATATAATGCAGAATTGCCGCCACGTAGCTTACCGTCTATTAGTACGAAGACAGCACCGCCTTTTCCAAAAGGGGTCTGAAATTCCGCTTTATATAGTCCATCCATAAACAGGCACCTTGGTTTAGATAGAATTTTATCAAAATAGGATCAGAAGGTGAAAAAAGTATGAAAAGAAACTTATTAATAAAAAACTAATATAAATCTTTTTACACTCTCAACCCTGCATCGTTGCTTACCTGGTCAAAGTCCTGAAAAAAGAGGCGATAAGCGCGATGACTGTTCCCGTATGCTATGATGATATTCTGGCTGTTTTCTTCTCCTTACTGGAAGAGGAAGAACATCTGATCGAACAGATGATGATCTCGGGCGATCCGATCGAGGTTCTGGACAAGGAATGGCATTTTTCTCTTCCCGCCCTTTTTAACGTTCTTTGCACAACCTATTCCCATTTTTCCTCCCTCAATTATACCGAGTTTGAAAAGCTGGTTTTTGGCTGCCCTGTCAACGCCTTCCTTAATGATGCCGGCTGGCAGTTAAGAATATTGAAAAGGGCCGAAGTCAGAAGCTGCCATATCTATAGTCTGGAGAGGGTTTCGGGTACTTAAAGTGCATTTTATCTATGATTTGAAAATAAATTCCCAACGTCATTTTTTCGAAACAGTTGGCGGTTAGGCTAAACCAGATAAAGGGGACTTGCTGTGCCTGCAAGATTTAAAGAGCGACACTCTCCCCGATGAACTGAGGCAGGTATTCCAGGATGGCCTCGGAGGATGGATTGATGTCACATAAAGAAAACACACCGCATCGTATTTTTTTTAAGGCGGTTTTAACAGGCGCGGGGGTTCTTGCAGCACCGCTATATATCCACCTGATCATGACAGGGGCTGAAGAAAAAGCGGTCGCCCCGCAAAGTGAACTTGCTCTCCAGCACAGTACGGAAAAGACTAGCCGGTAGATCGTGTCATTTTTTTGAAAAAAACGACCTTTACCACAAGGCCTGTAACTTTTAAGGCAGGCTTCTTTTGCTATGAAATTCATTCACCTGACCGATACGCATATCGTCGGTAACTCCCGCTTGCTCTATGGCATTAATCCCGCCCAGCGGCTGAGGGAGGCGATTACCAGTATCAAAACCGAGAATGCAGATGCCGACTTTGTCGTCATTACCGGGGATCTGACCCATTGGGGGGATGACGCTGCCTATAAAGCCCTTGCCAAAGAACTGGAGCGACTGGCTGTCTCGGTCATTCTGGTGGTTGGCAATCATGATGATACGCCCGCCTTTCGGACATTTTTTCCTGACGCCATGCGGGATGAACATGGATTTGTACAAGGAAGCCTGCAGACGGATTTTGCCAAATGCCTGTTTCTGGATACGACCATTCCGCGCACCGATCAGGGAATGTATTGTGAAAAGCGTCAGGCCTGGCTGAAAGATGAGCTTGAAAGATATAATGGGCCGATCCTTCTTTTCATGCATCATCCCCCCTTTAGCGTAGGTATTCCGGGGATGGACGAGATCATGCTGGAAGATTCCAATGCCTTCTATGATGCGATCAAATCCCATGCCGGGCGAATTCGTCATCTCTTCTTCGGCCATGTCCACCGGCCTATCTTCGGTAACTGGCGCGGCATTTCCTTTTCCTGCATGCGCGGCACCAATCATCAGGTCGCCTGTGATACGCTCAACTCTACCAAAAACATCCTTGGAAATCTTGAAGAGCCTGCTTACGGGATTGTATTGCTGGAGGAAGACCAGGTTACTATTCATATGCATGAATACCGCAAGCGATCTCCGGAGTTTCGCCTGGATGCGCCAGAAGGCGGTGATGCGCGTAGCTATATGTTTGGCATGAGGCATGAGGGCGGGATTGACTAGGCGGACAGGGATTGCATAAAAAGCCTATTCAGATACAGTCGCCCTTTTGTCGTTACAGGTGAAGGGCAGTTGATATGGCTGAATTTGGATGTCACTCCATGGCAGGTCCCTTGAAAAGGGTCCTGATGCGTAAACCGGGCACAAGCTATTTGAAGGCGGATGCCGATGAATGGCACTATAACCGGACCCATTTCAATCCCCAAAAAGCCATCAGTGAATATCAGGGCTTTCAGCAACTGATCGTGGAAAGCGGCGCAGAAATCACCTGGTTTGACGATCAGGGCGATGGCCTTTGTGATGCCATGTTTACGCGTGATGGATCCATGGTCACCCGGGAAGGGGCGGTGTTGTTCCGCATGGGCAAGGACCTTCGTCTGAAAGAGCCTGCGGAACATGGCCGGATTTTTGAAAAGCTCGGAATTCCCGTCATTGGATCGCTTGAGGGGAATGCCTGTATTGAAGGCGGAGATATGATCTGGCTGGATCAAAAAACCATCGCAGTCGGCATGGGATTTCGCTCAAACCGTGAAGGGGTGAAGCAGCTCAATGCCTTGCTTGGCCCGCAAGGGATTGAAGTGCTGGGCTTTGATCTGCCCGTCTGGAACGGGGAGGCGGCCTGCCTTCATCTGATGTCGGTGATTTCTCCGCTCTCCGAGACAACCTATCTCGTTCATCCAAAACTGATCCCTGCAGCGCTCTGGTCAGAGATGAAAGCGCGCGGCATCAAGCTGATTGTTGCCCCTGAAGAGGAATTTCATGCCTCCCTCGGGCTTAACCTGAATGTGCTGCCGCTAAGCCCTGGCAACTGCATCATGATCAGCGGTTTTGATGGCACAAAAAGAGTGATGGAAGAAGCTGGCATAAAAGTCGCCACCTTTGACGGCAATGCCCTGTGCATGGCCTGCGAAGGCGGCCCTACCTGTCTTACAAACCCGATTTTACGGGGCTAAGCTGAAATATCTGGAGCTAAAACAAGAAAAGGCCGGAACTTTTTCAGTTCCGGCCTTTTGGATTGGCTCCCCGAGCAGGACTCGAACCTGCGACAGGCTGATTAACAGTCAGCTGCTCTACCAACTGAGCTATCGGGGATCAGTCGGCCCGATTGTATCGGGTTCGCGGCTTATAGCAATTGCAGATTAGTCTGCCAAGTCCTGATTTCAATTTTTTTGAAAAAAAATCGGGGGGAGCCGGATTTGCTAATCGACTGGTTTGGTATCGTCCGGCTTGGCGTCTGAAAGTATTGCATTTTTTTTCGCTCGCCCAACAGCAATCCACGCCCAGATTGCAGCGCCAATCCAGCCAATAAGGGTGAATTGCAGGATAAAACAGAGGATCGCCGGAACTGTTCTGTTGAGGATCAGAAAAACCACCCAGGGAAGCAGCAGGGCAAGGACATAATGCATGGTGTCAGTCTCCGTCGTAATTTATGTGGCTGTGAAGCGCTCTTTTCCTGTTCTGGAGACTGGGCTAGTATGTCTTCCGTTAAACGGTGTGATCCAGAACAATAAAAAGAACAGACCTTCATGAGTATAAATCCTACCTCCCTTGACGCGCTGAATGCCGAGATCGTGCAGGAATTTGCATACATTAATTACCCGCCCGAAAACTGGGTGAAGCCACTTCAGGAAGCCGGTCAGCCCCTATTGGATGTGGCGATTATCGGCGGGGGAGCAAACGGGATGGCTGCCTGGTTTGGCCTGAATAAAGACGGCATTCGCAATATCCGGATTTTCGATAAAAGTCCGCGCGGATTTGAAGGCCCCTGGATCACAACAGCCCGTATGCAGACCTTGCGCTCGCCCAAACATCTGACCGGCCCGAACCTCGGATTTCCCAAACTGACCTTTCGGTCCTGGTTTGAAGCATCGATGGGCGTTGAGGCCTGGGAAGAGCTTGATAAAATTCCAACTTCCATGTGGATGGATTACCTGAAATGGTACAGGGAAGTTCTTGATATTCCTGTCGAAAATGACACCCGGCTAATCGCGATAGAACCGGCATCCGGTTTCTTTCGCCTGACTTTGCAAAAAGGAACAGAAAAGGAAAAGATTCTCGCCCGCCATGTGGTCCTGGCGACAGGGCGCGCCGCAACAGGCGGTGTTTCCCTGCCGGAAGAGGCTGGCAGCATCCCGGAAAAACTGCGAGCCCATACTGAGGACAAGCTGGATTACAGCCGGTTCAGGGACAAGCGAATTCTGGTGATTGGCGGTGCCGCCTCGGCGGCCGATAGTGCCGCAACTGCACTGGAGAAGGGTGCAAAAGAGGTTCATATGCTGATCCGGGCAGAGGAGATGCCACGGCTTAACAAATTCAAGGCGATCGTCTATCCCGGTTTTATGGGCGGATTTTCCTCAATCCCCAAAGCGGAGCGCTGGGCCTTCCTGAAATCCGGCTTTGATGCGAAGATAGCCGCGCCGCGCGGCTCCATGCTCCGCCTGAAAGCCTTTGAGAATTTTTATCTGCATTTCGGCTCTTCTGTAACATCCTATGAGGTAAAAGGCGAGGAGATCACAGCGGTTACTTCCAAAGGCGAGATTACCGGAGATTTTGTGATTTTCGGGACCGGCTATGCCATGGATCTCTCAAAACAGCCGGAGCTTTCCTCCTTTGCAGAGGATATCCTTCTCTGGAAGGATTGCTATACGCCGCCGCCGGACTTGCAGGACCAGACCCTTGGATCTTACCCGTATCTTGGGGAGGGATTTCAGTTTTTACCAAAAGAGGGGCGGGAGGCTGAGCCCTTGTCGCGCCTGCATCTTTTCAATTCCGGCACAACCATGACCCATGCCCCGATCAGCAGTGATATCCCGGGTGCCAACACTGGAGTAGCCCGTCTGGTGGATCACCTGACAAAGCGTTTCTTTAAGGAAGGAGCGGGTCAGCATTTCGCCGACTTTGAAGCGTATGAGGAGCCGGAGCTTCTCGGTGATGAATGGAAAGAGGCATAAGAAAAGGCGGCTTGAAGGCCGCCCTGTCTATCGTCATATTCAGGCTGTCGTCAGCCCTGCATATTTTCGATTTTTTTATCCGTGTTATACTGGCTGAGTGCGTAAACCGCCCAGATCGCCGCAGGGATCCAGCCAATCATCGTAATTTGCAGGATCAGGCATAAAATTCCCTGAAAGGGTTTACCGATTGTAAAAAATACCAAAAAAGGCAGCAGCAGCGCTAAAATCAGTCGCATCCAAGATCTCCTCGTCAATCACACCCCTAAATTAGAGTTAAGGGGATATAGCTGCAAGGACTAGTTAAGTCCAGTGCCGATAAAATCAATTTATAAGTTGAAAACCTCGGAAGGCCCAGGCCAGGACGAAACCGGTCTTTACGGATTTTCTATTGGCTCTGCTCTTGGTATCTGGCAGACGGAAGCATGTCCCAATCCCCGTTTCATTGCCGGGAAAATCCGGACACTGGCGGCATTAAGAGATAACTCGGTGCGCACTTCACGGCCAAATTTTTTCTCGATTTCATCCCCGAGCCCGGCTGCTCCGGCGATATCCCCGGAGGCAATCGCGAAACCGAAATCATAAGCAAGGGCGTCTTCAGCCGACACTGCTTTGCCGGTCAAAGCATTCTGGATACGATCAGGGCTTAAACCGTCAGCGATCGCATATTTACGTACTGTTTCAACACAAGGTCCGCAGTCTTCAAAACGTATCGCACCAAGGCATGTCATGTGGAGCAATGACGCTGTTGCGTGATGACGATGACCAACAATCAGCATTCCATGCTGGAATTTTTCAACAAGGAAGCCTTTTGCATTTGAAAGATCGTCAATATACGCCTCTTTTGTCGCGCGCATCACCGAGACAAAGGCCTGTTTTGGCAGAGGAACAGGAGAAATTCGCTGTCTGGCTAGCTGAATTGCCAAACCGATAAAAACAAGAGCAGGCGGACCTAACACTCCCGGGGCTTCACGCCAGAAGATGTCCTCGCTGCAAAGGCCGGCAACAACCTCATAAATATGAAAAATACCATGTGCCGCAAGCCACGCATTGCCGATCACAGCAGTGCCCCATCGCAGACCCGGATGCAGTGTAGCGTAACCCAGCACCAGGCCGGAAAAGAGATAGGCAAATCCGATGTCGGTTATAAAATGCGCATTTGCGGGGCCGGTTGCCTTGACTGTTTCTACGAAATTGTACCACCCATAGGGGTCGATCACCATGTAGAGACCAAAAAGGAATGAAAAAACTGCTGACGAACCGATCAGGATTTGTACAAAATGATCGATCATGTCAAATCTGCTATACATGAGACACTCCTGTGTTTTAATTTGGATAAAAAATATCCGAATATAGAAAATGAATAAAGGGAAATTTGCGTCATGAGGATAAATAAAGGTGTGGAATGGGCTGCCCATGCGTGTTCATTGCTTGAACCCTTATGGCCGGAAAAAGGGTTGCCCCTTTCTGCACTGGCGGAATTTCATGAGTTGCCGGAAGCCTATATGGCCAAGCAAATGCAAGCCCTTTCCCGTGCCGGTATCGTGACAGGAGGGAGGGGACGCAACGGTTTTTATGTTCTGGCCAAACCACCAAAAGACATCACATTACTGGATATCCTGCTTGCGGTGGATGGTGATGAGCCAATGTTTAAATGCACGGAGATCAGACAAAATGGTCCCTGTGCATTGCTTAAAAAGGAGTGCACCTCCCCCTGCGGTATTGCCGGACAATTTGCCAAGGCCCAAAGCGCCTATCGCGCTGTTCTGGCGGAGGTTGATCTGTCTTCACTGAACAGGAAGGTGGTCGAAAATCTCAGCCCCGGTAGCCAGAAAAGTGCAGCAGACTGGTTGCTTGGTAATCATCGGCAGTAAGGGATTGATGCATTTTATGTAAAGAAGAGGCGGAGCTGTTTTTTGAACAGCCGCCTGAACAGGAATTTACTGGTTGGCGGGAGCACTTTCAAAGAATACCTTCTGGCTGTTAAATGTTGTATAGAGATGATCCATAAAATGGCGTACCCGCGGACTTTCTGTCAGGTCTGAGTGGGTGAGAGCCCAGATATCCTTGTCCGGGATCGGGGGAAGTTCCGGCATTCGGACAAGCCCATGTTCCGTTTCACCGATAAACATCGGAAGGAGCCCAATTCCATGCCCCCTCTTTAAGACCTCGGCGACAACAGAAGGGGTGCTGCCAAGAAAAACAGTTTTCGCATTCAGACGTGGCGGGCGTGATGGACCGTAGTCCAGAGCAATCCAGCGATCCACGTCTGGTCGGTTCGCCAGATATATTTCAGAAGTATACAGAGCCAAGGGGCTGGCAACGAGTTTACGGCCGACTGCCGGCTCAGGCGGTGAATTCGTAATCCGCACGATCACATCGGCTTCCCGGCCGGAGATATCCCGAAGATGGACCGAAGTATCGATTGTGAGTTCTATTTCCGGGTGCAACTCCATAAATCGAGAAACCGGATCAATCAGAATGCGATTGAACAGATCTTCATATACTGAAAGCTTCAAGGGGCCTGCCAAGCTGTCTCCATGTGCAAAGGAAAGTCGATCAATTCTGGCGATTTGATCAGCAGCCTTGCATGCTGGATCAAGGATGCTTTGTCCAAATGCAGTTAATTCAAGTCCGTTGAGGCCGCGTTCAAAGAGGCGTCCTCCCAAATCCTCCTCAAGCTGCCTGAGCCTTCTGGATACTGTGGCATGCGTGGTCTTCAACTCGGCCGCGGCCTGGCGAATTGATTGTGCCTTTGTCAGGGCTTTGAAAAATCGAATATCATCCCAGTTTTGCATGGTTCATTTTTGTACCAGTAGAGAGAAAAATCAATCATATTTAATCCGCTCAAGACCTCTTACCTTTTCATCCGGATGATCCTGTCGGGTGCATAATCTTCATTCGCAGGCTCGTCTTTCTTTCACTTGAGATGACTTGGAAAGGTATTCTTATGTCTATTGGAAAGTTTTGTTTGTTTGTAACGAGTTGGTTGGTTCTTGGTTTTGTCTCCCCGGTTTTTGCTGCAGGGAGCAATATTGTCGCCCTCTATGCAAAGGGCAGTACGGGAGCGAATAATGAATTGAAGCTGCACGGATGCGCAACCGTTCAACAAGGGCAGATTTTTGGTCAGCAGGGATCGATGAAAATAGAAGGGGCGTCAGCCTATTCCGTTTTTCATTGTGAGAAGGGCGTTGATTTTTTCAAATCAGCACCAGACGCATTTTCCAATGTTCTGGCTGCGTTTTCGGGTACTGTGATTGCTGACAGGATCCACAGGGAGCAGAAGGGACAGGCAAAGCAGATTATCTTTAAACTATCGCGTTTTAACAATCTGGACGTTGACAAACGCAACCAGGAACAGCAGGGGATCAATCGCAGCGCGTCAACCAGAACAGGGCACTGGAAAGACGAATATTATCTTAATGTGGATGATACCCTGAAAATGGAGGCAGTGGATGAAGTTGTCATGATTTCCTATTCCTCGGCGGAAGTTGCGGACAGGTTTCGCAATCAAAATCAGGACATCCTGACCATGGTCGGGGAATTTAATCGGGCTCATTTGACCGAATTTGTCTATCTGGTTGGAAACGCTCAATAATCCTCCGGTCCGGTGATCCGCTGTTTTGAGGAACCTGAGAAGGAGAAATTGACGGATAGTCGCAGGGATTGCCTTGATTAAATATGGAGGCCTGGACCGGAATCGAACCGGTGTTCACGGATTTGCAATCCGCTGCGTAGCCACTCCGCCACCAGGCCTCATTTCCAGGAGGCTATCCCTGAAAAGAGTAGGCGTTTTAGGTCTTTGTTCGAAGAGTGTCAAGGGGCCAATTTAGCACCTCGCAGGCTGGGTCTGGATTTGCCGATCGGTTTTTGGACGATACAAAGCTTTCTTAACTCCTTATCCTTTATAAAGAACCGCTTTTTGAAGGAAGAATGCCAAAAATATCACGGCATTTGCGGATCCGCATAAAAAGGCGGGAAAACATGCGCTTCCTTCTTGCTATTACTGGAGAAAGTTCAGTATAAACGCCACGATCTGTCGAGGCCCTGAATTGAAGTGGCTTCCGGATCACCCAGACGCCG
>JAKSCD010000550.1 GCA_022360775.1 Sneathiellales bacterium
GCTTTTTCAGCGGGCATACCGTTTTTTTGTATACCACTTGTGGACCAGAGGGCGGTGAGACAGGCCAAAATCGCTGAAAAATACTGGCATCGTCTTTTGGAGAGCGCAGAGGCCCCGCATGTCTATGTTTTTGCGCGGGACTGCAAGGGGGAAATCCATGCGCGTATGTTTGCCCCAGGTGTTGGTATCCAGGAAGATCCTGCAACGGGAGCCGCCGCCGTTTCACTGGGAGGGTATCTGGCGTCGTGCCTCAACATGCCTGATGGTTATGCGACATACATCATTCATCAAGGGGTTGATATGGGGCGACCCAGCCGGATCCACCTCAAAATCGAATGTTCAAAGGGACTTCTCAAGTCGGTTAAACTTGGTGGCACATGTGTTCAATATGCCCAGGGTACCTTGTCATCCGAAGCCGTAAGGTTCCTCACGAATAAGCATTAAATCATTGTTTGAAAGATGATGGACCCTTGCATGAAGGGAGCCATTGGCAGGGTCCTCCCTTGGCGTGATTGCGCAAATTCTGAAGTAACTCAAGAGCTTGACTGTTGTCAGAAAAGGCATACCCCCTCAAATGTCCTTAAACAGAACGCTGTCAAAGGACGTGATTTCTGAATATTGGCAAGAATATTCAGAAATTATTCAATGCTATTGCCGTGCCCGAAGAGGCTGGCACGGGATCGCGAGATTGAGGATGACAAATTCAGCGGGCCGAACAGGGGCAAATCCGATTTGCAGGGGAATGCGACCTTTTTCAAGATCGTCCGGAGTGACAATTTCCGGATCACAATGAACAAAAAAGCTGGTACTTTCTGTTGTTCCTGCGAAAGCTCCGGTGCGATACAGATCTTTCAGGAAACCGCTTGCCCGTTGATTAAGGGCGTTCCAGGTTTCTTCTGAATTGGGCTCAAATGCGACCCATTGGCTCCCCTGGAGAATTGAACGCGTAACATAGTCAGTTAATCGGCGTACCGGTAAATAGGTAAAGTCGGACCCGTATTGACTATGCCCATCCATTGTTTTGGCACCCCAGATCACTGAAGAATGAGAGGAGAGGGATCGAATGCTGTTGATCCCGGCACTATTGAGCAAATTGGCTTCTTCATGTTCATAGAGATCTTTCAGCCCGGTAAATCCTGAGAGTGTCGCCTCAACACCTGCGGGAGCCTTCCAGATGCCATATATCCGGTCGCTTTTTTGAACATAACCCGCAATCGCCAAGGTTGGCGAAATAGATAACTGCTGTTTGGTGGTATCAGGATTATCGACAAGTAAGTTCGGCGCATAGAGCGCAACACGGCTGCGCTGGGCCGGGCTCAGATGATCCTGAATTTTCTCCACCGCAGATTTGATGCTAAGTGGTGTTGTCCAATTTTGCCGTGGTCCCAAAAGAAGAATAGAGTGCGTTCGTTCGCAAAATGCAGCGGCTCTTGCTATTTGCTGTTTTGTATAACCTCGACCCTCTCGCCTGTCTGCAAGACAGACAAGTCCGACCGGCGCGGTGAGGAGAGTCTCGCATTCAAGCAAATTCCTGATGATCTCTTCGGATGTGAAATCCTGTTCTGCAATAGGGCTTTGAGGGTAAAAGATCCCCTTATCCGGCCGTTCAGTGAAAAGGCCGTCTTCCAGGAGTTCGGCATATGGATTGCCATTGAATATATCCTTGAGCCGCCTGGGTTCAGAATTAGAGATGGAGATGTTTTTAAAAGCGGCGACATCCTGGCTTTTTGCTGAAGGATAGGGAAAATCGCAACGGATAAACAGGCTGAAATGATCCCTCCGGGTGTCGTGATGGCGGACTTCAATACTGAGGTCATTTCCCCACGCGCCGGGAGAGGTGGCCTCGAATGTGAGAGAGCCTTCCCCCATTGGAACAGAGATTTTTGCGGGCTTTCGGGATCCCTTGAAAAGCCTGCTGACATAAAGTTCATTGCCACCATTTTGAAAGAATAGTTTTGCCGAAAAACTGTCTCGCCACTTTTCCGCCCGAAAGCCGAAAATACGTTCAAATTCGGCATAGGACTGCAAGAGCTGTGGTCGGTCCACGGGCCCTCTGTAGAAATTCCCCACCAGTAGGGCGGCATTCATATTCACCCCCGCAATAGAAGGGGGCATGAGGGATTCTTCAATATAAACACCGGGCGAACTGTAACTATTGGGCATGATCCTGACCATTTCAGCGGGTTAGGCGGTTTTCACTGCACTCTAGTTACCGAACAGGATACTTGGAGGCACCGGAATAGAGTGGCTTAGACTTTATCTTATTCTCCTAAAGGTTACGCAACCCTTACAAAGATTAATTTTTGCTCATATTTCTTGACTGATCGATCAGTCAGGATCTATGATCAGGCCAATGCCATCAGTTCGGGAGGGATGTGTGGCAAAAGAACCGGGAAAATCGGTCATTCTGGATGCTGCGGAAAAGGTGTTTGCCCTTAATGGCTATGCCGGCTCTTCCATGCGTATGATTGCAAATGAAGCACAGGTTGCTCAGGCCCTCATTCATTACCATTTTGACACCAAGGATAAACTGTTTGAAGAGGTGGTAGCCAGACGCTCAAGCTCCATCAATTCGGCCCGAAAACAGTCCCTTGACCAATTGCGGGCTGATGGCAGGCTTGATCTGGAAGCCTTGCTGCTGGCATTTTTCAGGCCCAATCTGGTCCTGGGACATGACACCGAAAAAGGTGGACAGTTCTACGCTCGTCTCATTGCCACAACATCCAGCGCGAATGATGAAAGATCTGTCTATTTTACGCGCAAACTCTATGACCCGATTGCCCGCCTTTATATCGAAGCAATTCACGAGGTTCTACCGGGTATTTCGGATAAGGATGCTGTCTGGGGATATCTGTTTCTGGTCGGGGTTTCCCTGACATCCATGTCGAAAACCGGCCGGGCAGCGGGGCTTTCAGATGGAAAATGCAATGAAGATGATCTTGAAGAAATCCTGAGTCGCACAGTGACTTTTGTCGCTGCTGGATTGCGCGCTCTTGAACAAACAAATGTGTGAAACAAAGCGGGAGGATAACATGAAAAAAAGAATTAGAAGTTGGGTATTGGGGATGGCCCTTGTTCCAGCGATGACAGCACTGGTGTCGGCAGAGACAGTGTCAGTAACACTTGTTAATGGTCATCCGCCTGTTTTCAGATGGGTAAAGCATCTTTCCCAAACCTTTATCCCGGCAGTGAATAAGGAGCTTGAGGGTTCTGGAATCACCGTGAAGTGGAGCGAGCAATATGGAGGATCCCTTGCCAAGGTTGGGGGTGAACTGGAAGCACTGGAAGAAGGGCTTGCGGAAGTTGCTGTTGTCCCTTCCCTGTTTGAGCCAGCGAAGCTGCCCTTGCAGAATGTGAGCTATTACACGCCGTTTGGAACGCAGGATCCTGAAAAAACCACCAAAATCATCGATGCGCTGCATAAAACAGTGCCGGAGATGTCTGCGGCCTGGGAAAAACATAATATGAAATATCTGGGTGGCGGTTTTGGTATTGATGACTACCAGCTGTTTACAACCTTCCCGGTGAAGTCGATCGAGGATCTGAAAGGGCGAAAAATCGGAACACCTGGCGCCGCTATCAACTGGCTGAAAGGCACCGGGGCTGTAGGTGTATCAGGGAATCTGACCAAATATTATAATGCCATAAAAACCGGTGTGTATGACGGGGCGATTGTTTTTGTTTCGGCCGCTCTGCCTGCAAAATTGTTTGAGGTTGCCCCGCATGTAACCCGGGTCAGTTTCGGCTCTCCTTATGCAGGAGGTATGGCAGCCAATAAGGAATGGTATGACCAGCAACCTGAAGCCTTGCAAAAAGCACTGAGCAAGGGGGCGGAGGCTTATACCAAGGCTTATAGTGCGGATCTGAAGCAATCCGTTATCAAATTCACCAAGATCATGGAAGGAAAAGGGGCAAAATTTACTGATTTTGCAGCGGAAAAAAGAGTTTCCTGGGCGAAGAATATGCCGAATTTTGCCATGGAATGGGCAAAGGGACTGGATGGCAAAGGTGTTGCCGGAACCAAAGTTTTAAAAGCCTATATGGAAGCGCAGCGTAAAGAAGGGGTCACCCCCTTGCGGGACTGGGACAAGTAACAAGCACCTGTCTATTCAATGTCTGAAGTTTCGCAAGGTCGCGGGAAAGGGGGCGTCTTCCTGTATTTAAGCCCTCTTTCCTCGCTTCTTGGAGGAGTAGCCGCCCTGCTCAACGGGGTCGGCACTCTTGCCATTATTGGCCTGATGGTTCTGATTAATACTGATATCGGAGGGCGAGCCCTCTTGAATGCGCCGGTGCGTGGTGTTCCGGAAATGGTGAGCCTGTCCATCGTCGGGATTGTCTTCCTGCAGCTGGGTCATACGTTGCGCAAAGGCAGACTGACCCGGTCCGAAGCGCTTAGCAATTTTCTTGGCAAGCGAAGTCCGCGCCTTTCAGCATTTCTGGATGGGGTTTTTAACCTGACCGGTCTCGCTCTCTTGGGCATTCTCGCCTATTCAAGCTGGCCTCTTTTCGTGAAAAGTTGGGAGGGGGAGATTTTTGTGGGATCCATCGGTGATTTCACGGCTCCCGTCTGGCCCATTAAGCTGATTATTGTTGTGGGCTCAACGGTGACGGCAATTCAGTTTTTTGAAGCCGCCCTGAGATCCCTATATGGAGCTTTTTCAGGAAATATACCGGACAGATCGGCTCCTTCTCCAGAGGAGAATAGTGCATGAGTTCCCTTGATATCGGCCTGATTTCCCTCCTTTGCATGGTTGTACTTGTTTATGCAGGCCTTTATGTCCCCATCGCCCTCGCCCTTTGTTCTTTTGCCGGGGTCTGGGCGATAAAAGGATCACCGGTGCTGGCCAGCAAGCTCCTCGCGCTCGCCGCCTATGACAGTATTTCGAGTTACATTTTTGGCGTCGTACCGCTTTTTGTCCTGATGGGGATGATTGTGAGTGTCGCGGATATTGGCCGGGATACCTTCGATGTCGCCAACAGGCTTCTTGGAAAAATCAAGGGTGGGCTGGGTGTTGCAACGGTTGCCGCGAACGCGGTTTTTGCCGCCATTACCGGGATTTCCATTGCGTCTGCCGCTGTTTTCACGAAAGTCGCCGTCCCGGAAATGTTGCGTTTTGGATATGCTCCGCGCTTTGCCGTTGGGATTGTTGCAGGAAGTTCTGTTCTTGGGATGCTGATCCCGCCGAGCCTGCTCCTCATCCTTTACGGAGTTCTTACAGAACAATCGGTTGGTGATCTCTTTATTGCCGGCATATTGCCAGGCCTGCTTCTGGCCGGTGCCTTTGCCATTGCCATTGTTTTTATGGCAAGGAAAGAAACTCCCCTTCCTCAAAAGCCACAGGAAAAAGATCTTCAGGGCTTCGAGATTTTCTGGAAAATTACCCCGATTGTCCTCCTGGTCAGCCTCGTGCTCGGGGGGATTTACGGGGGCCTTTTCACGCCAACTGAAGCCGGCGCGGTTGGGGCACTCGGTGCTCTGGTAATTGCCCTGTTCAAACGGAAAATGACCGGCAAGGCTTTCTGGAATGTTGTTGTGGAAACAGGTCATGTAACCGCGTCGATCTGTTTTTTGATCATTGCGGCCAATATGTATAGCCGGATGCTCAGCCTAAGTGGTGTTCCAGGCTTTTTCGGCGACTGGATTGTCGCAGGGGAGTTGGGCTTCTGGTCTGTTCTTCTGCTCTATGTTCTGGTGGTTCTGCTGCTCGGCACTATTCTCGACAGCTCCTCTATCATGTTGATCCTGATCCCCCTGGTCCTGCCGATTATGATGGATATGGGGGTGGATCTTATCTGGTTCGGTATCGTAACGGTTCTGGCGGTTGAAATCGGGCTCTTGACCCCGCCGCTCGGAATTGCAGCCTTTGTCATCAAGGGAACTCTTGATGATGACCGTATTACGCTTGGGGATATTTTTAGAGGAGCATTCCCCTTTGCACTTATCATGCTCGTTGTACTCGGATTAATTATTGCTTTTCCGGTGATCAGTACAGCATTGCTCTAATAGTCTGTGGGAGGAAAAGAATGGCAAGACGTTTTGTCGATATTTCGGTTTTTCTGGAGAATGATGTGGAATCAGATCCTCCGGGATTTGGGCCGAAAATTGAATATCTGGATCATAAATCAACAGCCCAGCAAGTGGCTGATTTTTTCCCGGGCCTAAGTACAGATCAGCTTCCCAATGCGGAAGGCTGGGCTGTGGAATGGGTGCATGCCCTTACGCATAATGGCACTCACCTGGATGCGCCCTATCATTTTCATTCGACCATGGATAAAGGAAAGCGGGCGATCACCATTGATGAAGTACCCCTGGAATGGTGCTTTAATCCGGGTGTGAAGCTTGATTTTCGTCATCTGGAAGACGGATATGTGGTGACGGCCGCCGATGTGGAAGCAGAACTCAAACGCATCGGTCATGAATTGAAGCCCATGGATATTGTTGTTGTAAATACAGCTGCGGGTAAAGCATATGGCCAGGATAATTATGTGGCTACGGGCTGCGGAATGGGCCGCGAAGCAACCCTTTATCTTCTGGAACGCGGAGTGCGGGTGACAGGCACGGATGCCTGGAGTTGGGATGCGCCATTCGTTCATACGCAAGAGAAGTTTGAGGAAACCGGAGATGCAGGATTAATCTGGGAAGGGCACCGGGCCGGAATGGAAATCGGTTATTGCCATCTTGAAAAACTTCACAATCTTGAGGAACTGCCGGGCTCTGGATTTATGATCAGCTGCTTTCCGTTCAAAATCCGGGCAGCCTCTGCAGGCTTTACACGGGCTGTCGCGATTTTCGAGGATTAGGTCTTTGGTTCAGTGGCCTCTTGCCGGGCTTTAAATTCCTGCAATATGGGTTTCCAGAGAATATTGTCGGACCGGATGCGGTAATAAACGGTTACCTTGTTACTGGATCGTCCTCTTTTTTTTCTGGCAAGGGCCGCATAAAAGGGGCGGTCAACAAGGGACGTTTCGGAATGGCTCCACACATGGAGGATATCCAGGCAGTTCATTTTGTTGATCATCAGGGTATTGGGATCACAAAAGCCGATCCCTTTGTCCGGCCCTGGCCCGACGGAATGCCATTTATCAACGGAAACTTTCCGGCCTGTTTCGTCATCAATGAGCCAGCGGTAGGAGAAAGCCCAGTCTGCGCCGACAATCGCCTTTGCAAGCGATGTTAAGTGGTTCTCATGCCAGCTATTGTCATCATCCAGATAGGCGACCAGAGGGCTATGTGCGAGAAATGTGAGGATTGTCCGGATTGCACCGCCATCATAAGGAGCCTGATGTACACCGCCATGTCGGGTGGAGGTGGAATATCCCGGGTCAAAAACCGTAACGGTTATATTCTCGGGGCAGTCCTCAAGCAGGTCGTCCAATAGGGAAATCTCTTCCTTTACCGTATCGACGCCGATCAGGATCTGAACAGTTCCTGTAAAATTCTGTTTGTAGATGGATCTGACTGCAGTGAGGAGGCTGGCTCTGACGATCGTGGGGATGACCACAGCAATATCAAAAAGCGTATCGATTTTCTTGTTGTGCCGGATACTCATGATAAAACTGTCTATCTATTCAGGTCACGACAATACTTATACGATAAACCTGCAGGGTGCACAGACATAATTGAGGGGAAGTCTGAATGTCGGCAAAAAAAATCCTGGTAACGGGCGGTGCCGGCTTTATCGGATCGCATCTTTGTGCCCGGCTGGTTGATCAGGGGCATGACATATTATGTGTCGATAATTTTTTCACTGGCGATGAACGGAATATCGTCTCGTTACTGGAGAGGTCCAATTTCGAGTTATTACGTCACGATGTAACCTTTCCTTTGTATGTGGAAGCAGATGAAATATACAACCTAGCCTGCCCCGCTTCTCCCATTCACTACCAGCATGATCCCGTCCAGACAATCAAGACCAGCGTACACGGTGCAATCAATATGCTTGGACTGGCAAAACGGGTTGGCGCCAAAATCATGCAAGCATCGACCAGTGAAATTTACGGTGACCCCAAGATACACCCGCAGACTGAAGATTACGTCGGA
>JAKSCD010000293.1 GCA_022360775.1 Sneathiellales bacterium
GCGGCTCCCTATCAGCCACATTCCCAGCCCCATTCACCGTCTCAAGTGCCTCACCCGCAAGCACCGCAACTTGCTGGCACCGCTCCATCAAACCCGTTATCCGGCCGGCGCAGAAGGTTAAATGACTAGGCTTGCGAATGCTTGGCACGGAACAGGGTTTCAAACTTGTGATATCCAGCAAGGACACCCTGATTGACCTTATGGCAGACTTCTGACTTCCACACTCAACCTGATATTCCAATAGAGAATTGTATTCCGCTAAATCTATATATTTTCACACTTTTTTGCCTAAAAATTCCCGCAAATATCATCGTTAATCTTAACCGTTTTTAAGGATGATTCCGTTAGCTTGCATGTAAATTATCTGTTTCAGGATTGGAGGACCGAAATCGTGTCCAATACATCAAGCATTCTAAAACTGAACAAAATGGCCCTTTTGATGGGAACATGTCTAGTCGCCGCCGGTTGCGCGGGCACAACGGACATGCAAAGTGACGCATCAACTGGAACGCCGATTGCTCAAAAGTCAGATGAAAGCCCCAAGGTGTCCAAGAAGGGGATGACACAGGAAACACTGATGCGCATTGGTGCCAGAGCCTGGAAAAAAGGAAATGCTTCGACAGCTTTGCGCCTTTACGGCATGGCTTCGCAGAAAAATCCGAAAGATCCGGCGCCTCTTCTGGCAATGGCGGAAATCCTGCGCAAGACGAAAAAACCGGGAGCGGCTATAGAACTTTATAAACGCATCCTTGAAACGGCCCCAGATACACTGGAAGCCCATAATGGAATTGGTTATGCCTTTCTCAAGCAGGACAAGCCCTATATGGCTGCACAATCCTTCGAGACAGCCATTGCGCTAGCGCCTCAGGATCCAAAAGCTCTGGGCGGAATGGGTGTTGCGCTTGATACCGCTGGTGAACATAGCAAGGCACAGGATTTTTACCGGCTTGCCATCAAGGAAGCTCCGAATAATCTGACTTACCAGAACAATCTTGCATTATCTCTTGCTCTCGCTGGCCGGACAGAACAAGCAATTGCCATGCTTGAAATCATCACCGCCCACCCCAAGGCAACAGCGCGGCACCGGCAAAATCTAGCTTTGGTGTATGGTATGGCAGGAAAATCTGCTGAAGCCATGCGCTATTCCCGAATGGATCTAAACGAACGGGATGCCCGCAACAATGCCCTGTATTTTCAGGCCTTGACCAATAATGCATCCCGAGATCTTGCTGAAAAGCAGGATCAGGCGGATCTAATGGCGTCTCGCGAAAATGCCAGATTCAGAGATCCTTCCACTTCAAGGCAGCCTTATTCTCCTTTGAACGCTCATGACGATGATACCGAATTGAGTGTTGAGCCTAGAGCTGAAGAAAAGGTTGAGGGCAATCCGCATTTCGTAAATCCGTCTGAACGACAAGCCTCTCGCCAGCCTCACGAAAATATTGCAAAAACCCCTGCCACAGCAGAACAACTCATCGGGCAGAAACCGACCGAGGAAGAGCAGGATTATGCCCCAATCTCTGCAGCCCCAATCCCAGAAGTGGAACGTGAGCTTCTGATGCAGCCTGCGCAGTTTAAACCTGTTGAAGAAACAAAAGAACAGAGCCAGGCGGTTGAAGAAACAACCTCTTTTGCCCAAACACGACCACAGCGTTCAACGACACCGCAGGACTATAGTCAGATGGTCAGCAGAAAGCGCAGTGTCTCTCCTCGTCCTACAAGCCAAAATCTACAGTATTTTGCACAGCTCGGCTCGTTCCGGACAAAAGAGCGTGCCATTGCAGGATGGCAAGTCCTCATGGAAAGGCATTTCGATCTGTTATCAGAACAACCTCTTGTAATCTCAAAAGTGGAGCTCGGTGATAACAAGGGTATATTCTATCGTATTCGTGTCGGAGCCTTTGACGAAAGAGATATTCCTGATCAGCTTTGCAAAATGCTGATTAGTCGTGCACAAGGTTGCTACACACCCCAAGTCGCAACAACGTCAATTCGTTTCTCCGCACCTCCGGTACCTGAACGGAATGCACCTGTTGTGGCTGACGAGCCTGAGGCTCCCTCAGATCCTGATAAGGTAACAGCAACCAATATCAGCTATGCACCGTTCTACCGGCCACGGCTCAAGAAATATGACGCTTCGCTGATCGCCTTCTGATCAGAGTTAAACAGGTAAAATAAAAAGCCGCTCAGTAAATGAGCGGCTTTTTTTCTGCCATTCAGTATACCCGTTTAAAGGAAGGGATTATCCCCCCCCTGAGAATGCATCGATGGCCTTCAAAACCGCAGGACCAATAATCACAATAAAGAGTGCTGGCAGGATAAAGACGATCATCGGAACAGTCATAATGGCAGGCAAACGTGCCGCCTTCTCCTCCGCCTTCATCAGTCTCTCATTCCGCATTTCGGCAGATAGAACCCGGAGCGCAACAGCCAACGGGGTACCATATTTCTCTGTTTGCAGAAGTGTATTGACCAAGGTCGTCATTGCAGGGAAATCCACCCGCTGCGCCAAATTCATCAAGGCTTCTTTACGATCCGGCAGAAAGCCAAGCTCAATAGAGGTCAAACCGAATTCGTCTGCAAGCTCTGGCGCTGAATTGGAAATCTCGCGGCAGACCCTGTCGAGGCCGCTATCAAGATTAAGACCGGCTTCGGTACAAATCACCAGAAGATCCAGTGCATCAGGTAGCGTTTTTCGCATTGCAGCATAGCGCTTGCTGACCTGGTTCTTCACCATAATTCGGGGCAATGCATAACCAACAAGTGCCGCCAATCCGGATACCAAAACTGAAACGGGCGTCGACCATTCAAACGGGTTCGTTCCGACAAGATAAAGAAGTCCCAGACTGCCAAAGACTATGGGCAAGCTGATGCGCGCAAAAAGATAGGTCACCAACGCATCTTTCGAGCGCCACCCTGCCTGAGCCAGGTTGGTGGAAATATGTTTGGCCCGCTCCCCTTTCATCAGCTGGAGTTTCTTTACAATGCGGTGCATAAAGGTTTCTTTGGAAATCAGCTGACTGCGCTGGCGGCTTTCATTTACAAGATCATCCCGCAGCTTGGTACGCCGCTTTTCGAGCCCCTTGATCCGATCAGGCAGCGTGTCTTTCACCAGCAACGCATTCCAGATCATCAAAAAAGATGCAAAAGAGGCGATACCGGCAATGACTGCCAAAATATCCTCTGACTTCATCCAGTCGGGGAGTAATGTGGAGATTTCAATCATGTCTCCTCCTAAATTTCAAAGCGAACCATTTTCGCCATGACACCGACACCGGCTCCGATCATGGTGAGACCTGCGCCTAACATATACATGCCACGAGGGTCTTCGATCATCATGGTGATATAGGCGTCATTCACCAGATAGAGAAGGAAGAACATGATGAAAGGCAAACTTCCTATAATCCAGGCGCTCGCACGCGCTTCCGAGGACATCGCCTTAATTTTCAGCTTGATCTGGCGACGCTTACGAAGTGTTTCGGCAAGACCTGCCAATGTCTCCGCCAAGTTACCACCGGTTTCCCGCTGAATGGAGATAGCGATAATCAGGAATTTGAAATCCGGGAGATCAATCCTTTTGGCTACATCCCATAAACCCTCTTCAATGGATTGACCAACTTTCACAGCGTCAGCGACCCCCCGGAATTCAGTACCAATCGGTTCAGGGGAATCATTACCAGCAACTACAATCGCTTCACTGATAGGAAGTCCCGCACGGATACTGCGAACCATCAATTCAATAGCTTCCGGAAAGGACTTCATAAATTTGTTAACACGACGGTTCCCAAGATAACCAATGATCCAGTGAGGAAAGAAAAGGCCGGAAAAAATTCCAGTGGGGATAGCCAAGATAAGTCCAACACCATAAAAAAGATGCATAAAGACAATCACAAACAACATCGTCACCACTACAAGCAACGAGTATTCTGCAATCGTCATTTTGGAGCCTGTTTTTTCAAGCCTTGCCCTCAATTTAGCCGGATTGGGAACGAATTTCCGAACGAGCGTGTCCAGAGCCTTGATGGAGCTTTGCTGATCATTAATGCGGGCGGAATGACGCCGTGTCGGTTTTGCGGCAACAGAATCGCCTCTGCCAACCTCAGCGAGCCGGCGCTTTGAACTTGTCGCAACTTCCCCGCCGCCCAGCAATGCAAACCCGATGATAAGGGCGACCATCAAGGTTGCACCTCCAACGACGATTGTCAGGAAAAAAGTATCTTCGGTACCTGTCATTACATGGCTCCCAATAACATTTTCTCCAGGCCAAAATACGCAGCCCGGGGAGCGAAATGCGGGCGAAGACCAGAGGATTTAAAGTCACCGAGAAGGCGTCCTCCTTTATCTTCACCCTGGAATTCATACCAGAAGAGGTCTTGCATGGTGATGACATCCTCTTCCATGCCAACCACTTCAGAAATATAGGTAATTCGTCGCATGCCGTCCCGCATCCGGCTAACCTGAACGATAAGATCGACAGCCGAAGCAATCTGCATTTTGACAGCTTTTGCCGGAAGGTTCACACCAGACATGCCCACCATATTCTCAAGACGGGTTAAAGCCTCTCGCGGACGGTTGGCGTGAATTGTGGAAAGCGATCCATCATGGCCAGTATTCATGGCCTGCAGCATATCAATAGCTTCACCCCCCCTGATCTCACCGAGGATGATACGATCCGGTCGCATACGAAGGGAATTCTTCAAAAGATCACGCATGGTAATCTCACCTCCCCCTTCAAGATTGGCAGAACGGGTCTCGAGGCGGACAACATGAGGCTGTTGCATCTGAAGTTCCGCAGCATCCTCGATCGTAACAATCCGTTCACCCGGGTCAATCAATTGCGAAATCGCGTTCAACAGAGTGGTTTTACCGGATCCTGTGCCGCCTGAAATCAGGATATTTAACCGGCAACGGCCTGCAACACGAAGAACTGTAGCGGCTTCATTAGACAGATTGCCCTGTTTGGCCATGGTGTCCAGGGTGATTTTCTGTTTCGCAAATTTACGAATGGAAATACTAGGGCCGTCAATGGCAAGGGGCGGAATAATAATATTAACACGACTACCATCAGCAAGACGGGCATCCACCAGCGGATTGGATTCATCTACCCGGCGTCCCACATGGCTTACAATCCGTCCAGCAATACTCATCACATGGGCGTTGTCCCGAAACTGGCACTCGGAAAGAACAAGCTTACCCTTCTTCTCCACATAAACCTGTTTAGGACCATTGACCATGATATCTGTTATGGCTTCATCCGCGAGCAATGGCTCAAGCGGTCCAAGACCAAGCATATCATGCATCAGGGCTTCAATCAGCTCACGCTGTTCGCGTTGATTGAGCTGAATTCTCTCCTCAATCAGAATATCTGCAACAATATCAGATATATCACGGGCGAGATCCAACCGATCCATCGTGACCGCAGCACTGATATCAATACGCTCCAACAGGAGCGGCTGCACCCGTTCCTTGACGATCTCGGTCTGCGTCGCAGCTCTCGGGGCTGCCTTCTCGGTTACAGCCTGAAGCTTGTTGGCTTCTGCATTATCCGCTTCATTTGGTTTCTCAGCTGTTTCCTCAACGGATGCCGTTGGAATAACCGGTTCAACAACTTCTTCGGTATCCTCGGCAGTTGGTTCGGATGACGTTACTTCTGTCGGCTGTTCAAATTCGGCCTTAACTTCAACAGGTGCTGCCGAATCTGCACCAAAAACAGTAATTCCTTCTTCGAGGATTTGGGTCGCCTCTGGCGTTTGCAAAGTGGCAACATCATCATCTTCAGGCTGGTGTTCCGGAATTACCGGTTCTTTTTCAATAAGTTGAGTTTCAACTTCCTGCCAGATCTGAGCTGAAAGACGGCTCACAAGATTGCGTTGATCAAGGACATTCAGCTCTACTTTGCGATCAGCAAGAGTATCGCGGATAAATTGCTTCACTTCATGGGCGACACTGTTTTTATTTACGGAAGCATCGTTAAATCCTTCCATCAATGTCACACGGGAAAGCTCAAGCAAATCATCAAACAAATCATCCAGATTTGCTGATACCTTACTTGCAGATGCTGCCCCCGCCTTACTTTTCTGGCTGGCCGATGAAGAACGCCACAAGCTCACTTAGGCAACCTCGGCTTTCTTTGCTGGCCTTTTAAGCAGGCCGAAC
>JAKSCD010000136.1 GCA_022360775.1 Sneathiellales bacterium
ACTTTTTCAGAAACTGCATCCAGGGCCTCATCCACGTCCCGATAGCGCATATAGCGGGTAATATTGGTCAGTCTTGTGCCAAAAACGAAGGTATGAACCCGATCCCGGTCATTTGTCAGGGCGTGCATAAAATGCAGAAGCATGCGGCTATATTGGGTCATGGACCCTGAAATATCACAAAGCACAACAAGCGGTGGATGGCGTTTTGTCGGGGATTTGAAACGAAGCGGAATAATCGCACCGCCGCTTCTTTGCGAGGCACGTAAAGTACGGCGCATATCCACCTTGCCGTTTCTCATATTTGCAGTCAGTCGCCGGGTTTTAACTTCTCTTATAGGAAGGCGGAGTTTCTGAAGCGCTTTTTTGGCCTCTTCCAACTCTTCCACACTCATATTTTCAAAGTCTTTTTCCTGCAGCATTTCGCTGTCAGAAGTTGTGAGCTCAGCATTGATCTCCACTTCTTCACCCTGATCTTCATTGGCTCCCTCTGGTGCCTCGGAAGGGGCAAGGGCCTGTGACAAGCGTTTGGAGATCTGATCTTCCTCACTTTGCACCTTGTCGAGATACGTAGTGGGCAGCATCATATCCATCATTTTTTTCAGGATGTCCGGATTGCGCCAAAAGATATGAAATGCCTGATCAAAAAGCGGCCACTGGTCATGACGATTGACAAAAACCGCATGTAACGTCCAGTAAAAATCATCTCGCCGCTCAAGCCCTGCACATTCAACAGCTTTTATCGCCTCGATTACCCTGCCCGGACCAACGGGAATGCCCGCCCGCCGCAAGGTTCTGGCGAAATGCAGGATATTCTCTGCGAATGTTCCGTCAGAAGCAGCCGTATGAGATTTATCGATTGGCGATCTTTGCATTAATTCTGTTGTTCCAGCTCGGTGTTGATCTGTTCAATAATAGACGCAGCCTCGCTGCCCTGAATACGGCCAATATCGTCCTGATATTTCAAAAGGACCCCCAATGTATCGTTGATCACATCGGGATCGAGGGAAATGACATTGAGTTCAGTAAGGGCATTGGTCCAGTCCAGGCTTTCCGCAATTCCCGGAAGCTTAAACAATGCTGGATCCTCGCGCAGTTTCTGGACAAAGGCGACGATTTGCTCGGAGAGCCTTTCGTCTGCGCCAGGTAGTTTTCTGGATATGATTTCTTTTTCCCGCGCAGCATCAGGATAATCCACCCAATGGTAAAGACACCGGCGTTTCAGCGCGTCGTGAATTTCCCGGGTCCTGTTGGAGGTGACAATCACAATCGGTGGCTCGCTTGCCTTGATCGTTCCCATTTCGGGGATCGTCACCTGAAAATCCGAGAGGACTTCCAGAAGATAGGCTTCAAAAGGTTCATCTGTGCGGTCAAGCTCGTCGATCAGGAGTACAGGTGCACCTTTTCCGTTATCTTCAAGGGCGTTGAGCAAGGGCCGTTTGATCAGAAATTTCTCAGAAAAAAGATCCTTTCCAAGACTTTCCTTTTCTGCGGTATCAGTGGCTTCCGCAAGGCGAATTTCGATCATCTGCCGGGCATAATTCCATTCATAGACCGCTGAGGAAACATCCAGGCCTTCATAGCATTGCAATCGGATCAGGGGACGCTCCAGCTGCTCTGCCAGAACCTTGGCAATTTCGGTCTTTCCAACACCGGCTTCTCCTTCCAGGAAAAGCGGGCGGCCCATTTTCAGCGACAGGAAAAGAACCGTGGCCAGGCTTCTGTCCGCGACATAATTCGCGTCTTTTAAAAGATCCTGAACGGCATCGATGGAGGAAGGAAGAGATATAGGCATAGGGTAGATCTTACCGGTTTAAACATACAATCAAAAGTCAGGAATTTAGCCAAGAATACCACCCCAACTCCTTGACTGGAAGAAGAAGAGGGGGAAGCGAGCTTCCCCCAGTTATCAATTTTTCCTAAGCACTATCCGTGGCGCGGGAGGCCATAACGGAAATCAGATGTGCCCGATAATCAGCAGAGGCATGAATATCTGAGTTCAGTCCGGATGGATCTGTCTTGATGCCAGAGACGGCGCTGCCGCTGAAGTTACTGGCTAAAGCAGCTTCCATATCACTTTGGCGGAAGACACAAGGGCCCGCACCTGTCACAGCAACGCGCGGACCATCACCGGTCTTGGCAACAAATACACCCACCAGGGCGAAACGTGAGGCCGGGTTCGGAAATTTGGCATAAGCCGCTTTTTCCGGAACCGGGAAAGTGACCCGGGTGACGATTTCATCCTCCTCGAGAGCTGTTTCAAACAGATCGACAAAGAAAGCATCTGCTGAAATTGACCGCTTGCTGGTATGCACTGTCGCGCCCAGAGCCAGCAGAGCTGAAGGATAGTCCGCTGCAGGATCGTTATTGGAAATCGATCCGCCGATCGTTCCGCGATTACGAACCTGTGCATCACCGATATGAGATGCCAGATCAGCAAGCGCAGGAATGGCGTTTTTCACATCAGCAGAAGTTGCAACTTCTGCATGGGTGGTCATGGCACCAATGGAAATTTCGCTGCCATTTGCAGAAATACCTTTCAGTTCGTCAATTCCGCCAAGATCTACAAGTTTGTCGACCTGAGCCAGGCGAAGCTTCAAAGTGGGCAGCAAAGACTGGCCACCAGCAAGGAACTTGTCATCTTCCCCGACAGCACCGGTTGCGTCATTAACCCCGGAAGGGCGTTCATAGTCAAA
>JAKSCD010000398.1 GCA_022360775.1 Sneathiellales bacterium
AAAGCCCTTCCTCGACAAAATCTACGGTGGCAACGTCTCTTAACATAACAATTTTTGGAGTTGGTGCAATGGCAAGCCTCTTCGGCGCCCTTTTGAGCCGGAGCTTGCCGACACAGTCGCAGCCTTTCCAGTTAACCCTGTTTGGCAATGGCGTTCTTTGCTGAGACGGCGGAAAAGATTGCCTGTACCGGCAACCTGATACGCTATTTATGTACCCCTGCCAGTTATTGTGATACTTTGCCTCGAAGGTAAACCGGGGTGTCCAGGAGGAGGGCGCCAAGGTGGTTAACGCGCGTAGCGGCGCGGCTCAATTCGGCAGCCATAACAAGATGGTTTTTTCTTTTAAATCAGAGGGTTATCTGTAGTTAACCGCTGCTGATTGGAGACTGCCGGAAGGGAACCGGAACCATGACAATAACAAACTTTGATACCCGATCACTGAGTCCAAACGAACAGTTTTCCTATTGGAATGACGCGGTCTGCGACGTCTTTACCGCCCTTGACTGCCAGCACCTGGGGCGCGGCAGAACAACGGCGCAGGGCTATAGGGGCAGTCTGGAGCGCTGGGACCTGGACAGGATACAGATTACCAAAGTGAGCTGTGACCCCTCCCGGGTTGATCACAGTAATCACCAGATCGCCAAGTCCACCAGTGACGTCAACCTGGTCCATTTGCAGCTGACCGGGGAAAGCTTCAATACCCAGGACGGGCGCGAGGCATTGTTAAGGCCCGGGGACTTTACCATCTGCGACAGCACCCGCCCCTACTATCTCTGCTTCGACAAGCCCGTGGACATGTTGGTGTTGAAGATTCCCCATGAGATATTCAACGGTTACTTCACCGCCCGGCAGCGGTTATTCGGTCAACGGTTTTCCGCTTCGAATGACGGTGGCCTGGGGCCTATAATCAATGACTTCGTCCAAAATATCTGGAGGCGACGCGGGCTCGATTACACGCCCGCACAGATTCATTCCCTGGCCGATTGCACGCTCTCGCTGCTGTCCAGCC
>JAKSCD010000134.1 GCA_022360775.1 Sneathiellales bacterium
ATGCGGATACCAGAATTCTCGTAAATATGGTAAAGTCCAAAAATGAAGGTCAGAAAGTCTATGATAAACTGGCGACGGCATGTAAGAATTTCCTTCAGCTGGAACCAAAGCTCGCCGGAATTATTCGACAGGATGACAAGGTTGCGGGGGCAATCCGCTCCCAGTCTGCCTTGTTGAGCCGTTATCCAACAAGTGAAGCGGCAAGTGATATCGAGGCTCTCGCGACTTCATTGATGTAAGGCATCACCAATGATGGCCAGGAATAATGAGTGGGATAAAATCGACATCAGGAGGAGCAGCTACTCCTCCAGTTGAAAGTGTAAAAGGATCGGCGACAACACAACAACAGGTCGCCCGGGTCTCCCCCACGTCACCGTCTGGCGGCAGCACCGGTGGATCAGTTCCGCAAACATCAGGGGTAACCAGCCTTGCCGAAGGTGCCGCGATCTCCGCAATCGTTACAGCACGTGCATCAGCCGGAAACACAATGCTGCATTCTGAAATTGGTAACTTCAGAATGTCTACTTCAAGCCCCCTTCCGGTCGGCGCACATGTTATTCTTGCAGTGGAAAATCTTGGTGACATTATCACGGCCAAACTGATCTCCCTAAATGGAGAAAAACTGGCTTCCCCTCCCTCGGTTACCTTACTTCCCGTACTGGCTGCAAAACCCCAATCTCCCGGAACCTATCAGTCCTTGCACCCTGGCCAAGGATCAACCAATCCCAACCAGTTGCAAAATGTCGGTTCCCTGATCAATCAAACACCGGGTGCAGGAGCGAACAGCAGCACTTCTGAAACTGCTCCCGTTACACTCGGGAAAGAGCAGGTTCTCCCGCCTAAACAGAGTTACACGTTTTTAAACCTAAATGAAAAAACTGCCGCAACTGGCGCTTCTGCAAATGCTTCCGCCGGCGCATCTGCCTACTCAAGCGCACAATCCCCTGCGCTGCCTTCAAATGTTGGCCCAGGCAATCAAAACCATCAGATCGCCTCTTTATTACCAAATGATAATTCGCCGCTTATCCGCGCCTCACTCGCCAGTATCGAAAATGCCAGGCTTCCGGCATCGCTGATCGCGCATATAAAAAACAGTCAGCTTTCCTTATTGCAACAACCCGCAAATTCCGCTGTTCAATCAAATACAGCAGTACAGGTTCCGCAGCATTCTGTTCCTGTTCAGGGGATAGTCTCTTCCGTATCAAGCTATGGAGCCACTTCACAAAAAGCAGGATACTCCCTTGTCTCCGTTCAATCGGATCAATTGGGGGCATTTCGCTATGTAACGTCAACGCCTCCGACTGTCGGAAGCCAGCTCAGTTTTGCAGCTTTTGAAGAATTACAAAATTTCCCGCTGACGAACGCTTTACCAGCAGTCAGTCTTTTTAGAACTGGCCATTCTCCCCTGCTGAGCCAATGGGAAAATCTGTCAACAGGACTAAATCTTCTTGCAGCCTACGACCCGGCCCAGGCAAATAGTCTTTTGGCAACTCGGCTTCCCGGCCCGGGAAATAATCTGGGTTCAGCATTACTCTTCTTTATAAGCGCCCTTAACGGCGGTTCCATTGACAAATGGCTTGGACAAGATTTTAGACGAACCCTCGACACTTCTGGCAGCCGTGATTTAATGCGTGCGCTTGATGATGATTTCACCACTCTCTCAAGACTGGGTTCTGAAACAGGAGGGCAGGACTGGAAATTACTCCCCTTCCCTTTCCTGTCTGATGGCCAGTTAAAGCAGCTTATGCTTTTCTACAGACAACATGGCGGCCTCGACCACCCGGACGAAGAAGAATCAACCCGGTTTGTGATTGAACTTGATTTGTCGAAAACCGGCTATGTCCAGTTGGATGGATTATTCAAGCCGCAGCATTTTGACCTGATTTTCAGGTCGAAAATCCATCTGCCTGAAGAGATGAAGGCTAAAGTTATGGACATTTTTACCTCCAATCTGGAAATCACGGGAATTGAAGGCAGTTTACAATTTCAGCAGCGGGACCCTTTTCCGATCAATCCTGCAGAGGAGTGGGAAAGCAAGCCGGGTTCGCACTAGGATCTAGTGAGCCGATTTCCTGCGGTAAAGATCAATTGAAAGAGCATCCATCTCTTCCTGCAATCGTTTTTTCTGCTGTTCTTTTAACAGGCGAAGGCGGGTTTCCTCAGAAATCTCATATTTTTTTAGATCCTGATAAATCTCAGCGACAATCTCCTGCTCGGCAGCAATCCGCTCTTCTGCATCGGCTATGCTGGCCAGAAGATTTTCACGGCGGGCTTTGGCTGCTTCTGCATAATTGGAATAGATATGGCTTGTCTCCTGATTTTCAGTAGCAATCCTTTTCTCCATTTCCTGCTCACGGTCCAGTTTTGCCAGTTGTTCCTTAAAACCAGCCAGCAAATGTTCCATATCGGCAATGGCCCGGCGTTTTTCATCCAGTTTCCATTTATTAATCCGAATAAGATTGGTAATTCCGTTCATCCGTTAATCCTCAAGACCACGCTCTAAACTGCCTGCTCTTCCACCTCAAACTGAGGTTCTGTATTCAGAATGCGCTCAAGCTCGATATAACAATCTTCCAAACTTGTTGATTCCCCTTTTTGCTGGGACATAAATTGCTCCAGCATGGGATAATAGAATATGGCGGCATCCACATTAGGGTCGGTTCCCTGCCGATAGGCGCCGAGGCGAATCATTTCCGCCATATCCTCGTAGGTGGACAAAAGCTGTTTTGCGACATTGACCACCTGGTTTTCCGGTTCCGTATTACAACCGGGCATGGTTCTGGAAACAGATTTCAGAACATTGATCGCCGGATACCGACCGCGTTCAGCAATTTTTCGTTCCATGACGATATGGCCATCCAGAATACCGCGTACCGCATCAGCAACAGGCTCATTGTGATCATCTCCTTCGACCAGTACGGTAAATAATCCGGTAATTGTTCCTTTTCCTGGTCCAGGTCCTGCGCGTTCCAGCAATTTTGGCAGTTCGCTGAAAACGGTAGGTGTATATCCCTTACTGGCGGGCGGCTCACCGCCGGACAAGCCCACATCACGTTGTGCCATCGCAAATCGGGTAACACTATCCATAAGGCAGAGGACATCCTTGTCCTGATCTCTGAAATATTCCGAAAGCGCCATGGTCAGATACGCAGCCTGACGTCGCATCAGGGCTGGCTCGTCTGATGTAGCAACAACAACAATACTTTTCGCGAGCCCTTCCGGCCCGAGGTCATCTTCCAGAAATTCCTGAACCTCACGTCCACGCTCACCAATAAGTCCAATGACATTCACGTCTGCTGCTGTATTGCGCGCAAGCATGGAGAGAAGAACAGATTTCCCGACACCGGAGCCGGCAAAAATTCCCATTCTCTGTCCGCGACAACATGTGGCGAACGAATTCAATGACCGAACGCCAAGATCAATTTTACCGCCAACGCGTTGTCTGGAATGGGCAGGCGGCGCGAGGTTTTTTAGCGCAACGCCAACAGGTCCCTTTCTAAGGGGAGGTCCGCCATCAACAGGTTCACCCATAGCGTTTA
>JAKSCD010000503.1 GCA_022360775.1 Sneathiellales bacterium
CTCCTTCAACATCATTTACCTCTATCTGTGCCTTGCGCAACGGCCGTCTGCTGCGGACGCCCGGGCCCGGGTTTTCCTGGTCGGACACATACTGCCGGATCCAGTTGTTCAGCTCGGATTCAAGTTCTCCCACCCGCATGGACAGGGACTGGACCTTGTCCAGAAGACCGTCGAGGATCTTGAAAACCGGATCCGGCAATTCATCGTTACCGATACCATAGGCCGCGAATCTATCGTCACTTTTGGCCTTTGGAACGCCTTTGACGGCGCGCGCCGGCGTACCGACAACCGTTACGCCTTCCGGAACCTCTTTGGTCACAACTGACGCAGCGCCAACCCGTGCACAACGCCCGACGGTAATCGGACCAAGCACCTGGGCACCGGATCCGACAATCACATTGTCGCAAAGTGTCGGATGGCGTTTTACATTGCGTTGGGAATCCGAATCGACAGAAGGAGAAACACCGCCCAGGGTAACGCCCTGATACAGAGTAACATTATCCCCGACTTCAGCCGTTTCGCCGATCACAACGCCGGAGCCGTGATCGATAAACAGCTTTCTGCCGATCTTCGCACCGGGGTGAATTTCAATATTCGTGAGAAAGCGGCTGAACTGCGAAATCAGCCGGGCCAGGATCCTCCAGTTACGCTTCCAAAGGCCATGAGCAAGCCGATGGAACAAAACGGAATGGAAACCGGAATAGAGCAGCGCAACCTCAAATTTTGAGCGCGCGGCGGGGTCCCTTTCCATAATACCGGCAAGATCTTCGCTAATATGCTTGAACATATGCCACTTCCTTCTGTATTGTGCCGCCTTTATAACGAAATGATTGAGACGTTACAACGCGCCCGGTTAAGAAAAAATATAAGGGAATGGCCATTTCCGTCAAGGCAAACGGCCCTGCCTGTATATTCAAATCCGCGCAGATGTTGACCCTCATCACAGTGCGAACCCTGTTTGGAAAGCTGTATTTCCGAACGATTTAGAACCTGGACTTTAGATGCCTGACGTAATTTTTAACGGACCCGAAGGTCGCCTGGAAGGCCGCTATCATCATTCAGCAGAGCCAAATGCACCCCTAGCCCTTATTCTTCACCCGCATCCGCAATTTGGCGGAACCATGAACAACAAGGTGGTTTATCACCAGTTCACAACCTTTAAAAATCGGGGTTTTTCCGTTCTTCGCTTCAATTTCCGGGGCGTCGGTCGCAGCCAGGGTGATTATGATCAGGGTGTTGGCGAGCTTTCTGATGCCGCTGCAGCCCTCGACTGGATGCAGACCCATAACCCCAATGCACCGGCCGTCTGGATCGCCGGTTTCTCTTTTGGTGCCTGGATCGGCATGCAGCTTCTGATGCGCCGTCCGGAAATCGAAGGCTTCATTTCCATTGCACCGCCTGCCAATATGTATGACTTCTCCTTCCTGGCCCCCTGCCCGTCATCCGGTGTGATCATTCACGGTACCCGGGACATGCAGGTTCCCCAGAAAGATGTCCTGAAACTGGTCGAGAAACTGCAATCTCAGAAGGGTATCACCATTCATCATGATGAAGTTGAAGGGGCGGATCACTTCTTTGAACAGACGATCCCGAACCTCATGGAAGCC
>JAKSCD010000520.1 GCA_022360775.1 Sneathiellales bacterium
AAGCCGATAAAGGCCTGCAAGCGCCAGAATTCCAACCACAGCGTAACGCCCTTCATCAGGAAACTTCCAGTAGCCGAATAACAAAATGCCCGCAAGTAAGCAGACGGCGATCAGAACAATCCACCATCCCGCCGCATGAAACTGCCGCGGAAAGGCCCCTCCAATAGCGGCAAGGGCAAAAGACGAAAGGCCTATCGTCCCGGCAAAGCTTGATAAGATACCATGGGCATATTTAAAATCCGCAAATCCGCTATAAACCAGCGCCCCCAGAAGAGCTGCTGCACCAATGGAAACCACTCCGATCGCCCAAAAAAGGTTCATGGGAAAATAGGTTCTGCGCATCAGAAAAAGCGCACCGATTGCGGAAATGACCAAGACTATTTCAAATATGACAAGTGAGTTCATAAATGTCTTTCTATACGGAATGCCATCACTTGTCCAACATCACCGCGCCGCTCATAAAACGAGCATTTTTCATCTTCAGCAAAGCTTCCGGTCACCCTTTGCGAGGCCTTGATAGATAACCGTTCATGGCGTGCCGGATACGCAATCCAAGCGCTTCACGATCCATTTCTTCTGCCTTTGCTGCTGCTTCTATCATTCCCCTGGCCATCGCGTTCATATCTCTTCCGGCAATCTCCGGGTTCGGGATATTATGTGCGGTGAGCAAAGCGGTTAATCTTTTCTCAAACTGACGAGTGATTTCCGCTTCCTCTTCATAGAGAGGTAAAAAAGCGTCCGCATAATCAAGAACCCTTGCCAGCCTGGGACGATCGAATAACCGATCGATCGCAACCTTAATCAACTGATTAAAAACTTCCTCAAGAGTGTCTTTTTTCCGATTTTCGATAATAGCCGAGATTTTTCCAAGCAGGTCTCTTCGCATTCGAAGGCTCAATTCAGCCAGAATGACTTCCTTTGTCGGGAAATACTGATAGAGCGTTCCAATACTCACGCCTGCTTTTTCCGCGACAAGATTGGTATTGAGACTGTTCAGCCCCTCGCTTTCCAAAATGCGAGCAGCGGCCTCCAGAATTGCGTCAAACGTGGCTTCAGATCGGCTCTGTGTCGGTCTTTTTCTAGGCTCCAGCAATGGTTTTTTAAAGGTCATGAATGCGAGTAGCCAAATCAGGAGGTTCAGGCAGACTATTTAATTATTAAAGCAATCAAGGTTCCTGTCAAACAAGAGGCACCCTCCCTGACAGGAACCAAGGAGGAAAAACAATGACATTCTTAAAGTATCTTCTCTCATCAACGGTGATCGGTGTTGTCCTGACAGCACCTGCTGCAAAAGCTGGCGAAGAATCCGCCGCCCATCAAATTCACTATGTCACTTTTTCTTCTTTGCATAAGACACCTGTTCCAATTGGTGGACGGTTTATCTTTCCAAGCAATGTCCAGAAAGGCGCTAAAGTTCCTGCTGTTGTCGTATATCATGGCTCAGGCGGTGCTATGCAGCGAGGTGAGCTCTATCAGAATGCACTGGCTGATGCCGGTATTGCTTCCCTGGCGCTGGACGCCTGGACAGGCAGAAAAATTAAATCGCACAAAGATCGCCCTCAAACTGTTATGGAGACCCTTCCTGATGCGTTCGGCGCCAGAAAGTGGTTGATGGCACAACCGGGTATTCAGGGAAACAACATCGGGATCATGGGCTTTTCCTGGGGAGGTGTCGTCTCCATGCTTTCCTCGACGAAAGCCTATAAAGAGCAAAACAGCCACGATGGTGGAGGCTTCAAGGCCGCCAATCCGGTTTACCCTGTCTGCTGGGTTTACAATGCCGTGCCCGGTTACACTTTCAAACAGCTTACCGGTATTCCCATGCAAATTATTACCGGAAGCGAAGATGCCTATAACATGGATGCCGACACCTGCCCGAACCTGATCAACAGCCTGGATGAAGGCGCCCGGAAAAAGATTTCCGTTCAGGTTTTACAAGGGGCTCATCACAGCTTCGACAGCCCGGGAGAAAACCGGATCGTGGTTGATACCTACGCTCATCGAGGAAAAGGAGGGCCTGTACCGCTTAGATATAACGCTTCCGCGACACAGCAGTCTCTCAAGCTCACCGTCGATTTTTTCAGCAAAGCACTGAAAAACTGACGGAATGTGAGTTACTTACTCCCTGTTTTGGTACCTGCGTTACAGTCTTCTAAATAGACCTGCTTTAGAATTATCGCTAGAATAGGTGTCTATTGACAAGAGAGACGGATCAACCGAAGTCCGTCTGACGCGGGGGAGTAGGCTTCATTAGTATGGCGCAACAAAAAAGCGGAGGTCGTGTTTCCATTGCCTCTGCTCTCGCTTTGAGTTTTGGAACGCTTGTTTGTATCGGCATTCTCGCAGTTCTAGGTGTCAGTATTATTACGGGTCTTGCCAATACCCGTGATCTGCTGATCGAAAAAGTCAAAACAGAAATGGGAACTGTCAGAAATAACCTGACCAGCTTGCTGGACCCTGTCGAACAGCAGGTTCGTTATCTTGCTGATTTGATGTATGACGGTTCCATTGATGTAAATAACGAGAATAGTATAGAAGAAGCTCTACTGGCAGGACTTGCCGGGACCAGTAAAATCACAGGGTTGGTCTTTGTCTATCCGGATGGCAGGCTAAAGGTCGCGGATCGAAGAACGCGAACAATCATTGAGTATGAGCGCAGTAAAGACCCTGTTGCTAAAAATACCCTCGAGGAAATGTCGACTTCCAGAACCGGATCGTGGGCAAAACTGATCTACACTGCAGATACCCGGCAAACTCTAATGAGCTTTCGTCAACCTGTCACGATTGATGGAAAGTTTGCTGGTTTCCTTATCGCAGCCATTCCAGTCTCTGCCGTCAATGATATCGTCAAGACTGATGGGATGAATGTAGATGAAGATCGCTTTATACTTTATGGTCGGCAGCATGTGCTGGTTCAAAAAAACCTGCAGACCACAGGCAAGGACCTGATTACCGAGGGCGTGGTACCGAAACTCTCTGAAATAAGTGATCCTGTCCTGTCCTCAATCTGGTCAGCGCCTAAAATCCCTTTCCGGCTGTTTGGTGATGATGAACTTGGATTTGAAGGACATTTCATCGATGTGGAAGGACAACGCTACCAGTTTTTTTACTCTTCCATCGAAGGGTATACGGACCGCCCCTTAATCATCGGGTATCGCATCAAATTTGAAGAAGCAACGAAAGAGGTAAGACGGCTTGCTAATGCCGGATTTGCAGGTCTTGCAATCCTGATCTTCAGCATCCTGATCGCCTTTATCATTGGCCGGAAAATTTCCAAACCTATCAGAGCCCTTTCGACCGCATCCCAGAAAATCTCAGATCTTGAATTCGACACGGTTCCGACTTTGCCCCCAAGCCGTCTCAAGGAACTGAATGAGGCGAGCGACGCCTATAACACAATGCTGCGTGGACTGGGCTGGTTCGAAAATTATGTCCCTAAAGGTCTGGTTCGCAAACTGATGGAAACCGGCGATGCCCATTCGGAAGGGCGGGATGTCACCGTAATGTTTACCGACATTGTCGGATTTACACCTTTCGCCGAGCATTTAAGTTCGGAAGAAGTGGCCAGAATGCTGAACGCGCATTTTGAGCTGGTGGCCAGCTGCATCGAGGCAGAGGGTGGCACAGTCGATAAATTCATCGGGGATGCTGTTATGGCTTTCTGGGGAGCACCGGAATATCAGATTGACCATGCCGCCCGTGCCTGCAGGGCTGCGATCGCCATCCGCGCAGCCATATCGAAAGATAACAAGAAACGCATTGCCGAGGGTGAAGATCCTATTCATATGCGGATTGGTATTCATACCGGGCGTTTGGTCGTTGGGAATATCGGATCTTCTGGACGGATCAATTATACGGTTGTTGGAGATACCGTTAATATTGCCCAAAGGATTGAACAACTTGGGAAATCCGTAGAAGATGCCGATAATACCGAGGTTCTAATTCTGATATCAGATATCACTCAACGCGAAAATGAGAGCGCCCTCAATCTAGAGAGTATCGGCGCTCATCAGGTGAAGGGGCGTAACAGTAGCGTCAGTATCTATAAACTTCTCGATTAAGAAGGTTGATAATAGGGATTGGTGCCGCCAGCGTGATCTGTCACATCCAGCACTTCTGTGATGCTGGGCACCAGTTCCATAATCTCCTTGGCAACCCCCTGTTTCAGGGTGACATCAGCCATCCCGCACCCCTGACACCCTCCTTCAAGGCGGACAAATGCAGTCTCTTCCTTGATATCCACAAGAGTAATATGCCCTCCATGAGCGGCAATTGACGGGTTAATCCGCTCCTGTAACAGGTCCCGGATTGCAAGACCTTCACGTGTTTCAAGCCCTGGTCTGGGCAGGGCTTCACGATGGTCCAGGACAGCTTTGATTTCCGGCACATAATGCTTGAGCATATTGGTGATACCGGTCAGCATTCCAAAGGCCGAGCCCTGTAATTTCAGGTAAAGATTTCCGTTTTTATAGCTATGAAACTCAACATCTCCGCCCGACTGCGTGACCGCTGGAATAATACGGGTTGCCAGCAGATCCTTTGTCTGTTCAATAATCTCCGTATCAAATTCCCCCGCTTTTTCAGCTCCGTCCGTCACAGTCGCTTCTCCACTCTGGTAATGGCTCATGATCGCAGAAAAGATCTCGGTTCTCATCAGTTCCCAGTCCGCCTTTTCCTGCTTTCCCAAAAGAATACTTTCGGTTTTCAATGTAACCGCGGAAATACCGCTGATTGCATATAACCGTGAAGCAAGAGGTGATTTTTCAACGGACGCCTCTTCCGAAATCGGGATATCGCCAGATGTACTGACCTCTCTTCCGGGAAAGAACTCCATCTCGGCTTCACTATTTCCAGCCTGGGTCTGAATAAACATAGTCAATTCTCAAAAATCAAAATAATGCCGAAAGGCTTATCCCATTCGGCAGGTTCAAACATATCTATCATATAGTGCCAAAAGATGAAATTACAGAGGACGAAAGCTCACATCTGTGACAATTGTTATGTAATCGAGCCCGGCAAGGACGCGAATACCTGCCTTTTTTCCTGAAAAACCTGTATCAGAAAAGATAGAATTTTGTTACTTATTTACGTATTCGGCAAAGTTTGCTTTGTCTAGGTGGGGGAAAAGCGTGTCGTTATTTGGTATTTTGATCAAGGCAGTTACGGGATCTGAGCCCGGAACATTGCCCTCTGAAAAGATAGAAGGCCTTTTTACGACAAAAAACCACACACCGCTTCTCGGCCGGAAACGTGCCGACGTTATTCTATCCAGAATACGCCTTATGGCCCTGATCGGCGCTCTTCTCTATACCGGTGGGATCTTCATAGACTATGCGGTTTTCGAAGCCGACATCTTTGAAACCCTTGTTGTTTATCGATGTGTTGCAGCATTTCTAATGCTGACCCTTATCCTTGCAGCAAGAAATGGCGATAATATGGCAGCGGCCTATCGATCTTTAACGCTGTTTTTTGGGATTAACCTGGTTTTTCAGGCTTTGAGCCAGCCTCTAATACTCCCGCAATTTATTGCCTCCATCGATAGCCTGCCAACCGCCGGATATGCGCTTTTCCCGTTTCTGATTGTTACCTGTGTCGCAATTTTCCCCCTCACGGTAAAAGAAACATTTCTTGCTGTAACGCTCTTCCTGACCGTTGAACTGATTACAATCAGTTTGCTGCCAGACCAGCAAAACCCAAGCCCCGGTTTGGGAGTATTTTTCTCCCTGATTGTGGCCAGCGCGCTCTGTTCCTTTTCTGCTGTAAGCCAGCTTGGCTATATGGTGTCCCTTGTCAACCAGGCCTCAATCGATGCGCTGACAGGGTGTTTCAGCAGAAATAGCGGGGAAGAAATCCTTGAAGTTCAATTCCGAATTGCCAGGCGGCAGGAGACATCCCTTTCTGTTGCTTTTCTTGATCTGGATAATTTTAAGTCAATTAATGATCAGTACGGCCATGAAACAGGCGATAAAGTTCTGGTTACTGCAGCTGAAGCATTAAAGAGAAACTTACGGGATTCAGATATACTGGTGCGCTGGGGCGGTGAGGAATTTGTGATGCTCCTTCCTCATACCAATGCTGTAGGGGCCAGCAATGCCATTCGGCGCATTCGATCAAATGGTCTTGGAGACCGCCCGGATGGCATGACACTGACAGCAAGTATTGGAATTGCGGAGCTTCAGTCATCCGGTGCGGAGACCTGGATGGATCTGATAGATTTTGCTGATGAACAGATGTATCTTGCAAAAACTGGCGGCAAAAATGCTGTCTCCATTTACAATCCAGCCAAGTCTCCGAATGTAGCTTGATAAAGATCTGAATTATGCTGCTCAAAATCCTTCTTCTGGCCTTTGTTGCCCTTTTTATCGGTCGCATTCTCTTTGCCAGGAAACTCAAGGAAATGGGCAAGGCTGCGGATAGAACACTCAACCTGTGTCTCGTTGCAATCGGGATTTATCTCGGTTTGCAAGCAATCCTGTTCTACAGTTTCTGACCCACGAGTTTTAGATAATGCTCGCTCCAGTGATTTAACGGGGCATGGACGGACAGCCCGCTCGGACAAGTGATCATCGCATCGAATTTAATCCCGCCATTGATCATATCTTTGTAGATTTCTCGAAATTGAATAATTCCTTCTTTCAGATTGCAGATATGTTCAATCCCCGTCGTGCTATTGCTGGTGAAATCAACAAAATATCGCCCGTTTCTGAACATGCGAAGGGATGGAGTATTCTGTTCTGATTGAGGGAAGACGAGTTTTTTGCCAACCAGTTCATTATAGGGTTTCTTACCATTCAGGCTATGCCTTGCGCTATCAGAATGCGCAGATACCACAACCGGAACATATGCCCCGGCAGAGCATCCCCCCAAAATCGTGATCGACACCAAAAAAATGAGAATTCTTAAAACCATTCGTCCCCTGCAGCCTCTTTCTTTTGCTTTAGATATTACCACCCAAACACCCTTCAAGAGCTTATATAAGGTCAGCGGCGGGAAACCTTGACAAAAAAACCTGTTTTCTGATACTAAAAGTTTACGTGGTGATTTGTGCCGACCGGCTTGCGGCCACGAAAAAGAAAACGCTAAAAGGTCGGGGCTCGTGGGAACCCTGACTGATGGTCGGGGTTTTTTTATGCCTCGAGGATAGTAATATGTCCAAAGATACTGATCAAAATCCCAAGCTGGGTATCGCCACGCAATTGATCCGCGGCGGAACAAACAGGTCCCGTTTCAAGGAAACGTCAGAAGCTATTTTCATGAATTCCGGCTTTGTCTATGACAGCGCCGAGGAAGCAGCGGGCCGTTTTAAAGGAGAAAATGAAGGCTTCATTTATTCTCGCTATGCCAATCCAACAGTGAATATGTTTGAAGAGCGTATTCGCCTGCTGGAAGGAGCTGAAAATGTGAGAAGCACCTCAAGCGGTATGGCTGCTGTCAACGGAGCACTGATGAGCTTTCTTAAAACCGGTGATCATGTGGTTGCCCCGAAGGCGCTGTTTGGATCCTGCCTGTATATTATTGAAACCATTCTGCCACGCTTTGGAATAGACATCACCCTGGTGGACGGAACAGATAATACCCAGTGGGAACAGGCAATCCGTAAGGAAACGGCGGCTGTTTTTCTGGAAACACCTTCGAACCCAACCCTTGAAATAGTGGATATTGAAACGGTTGCCAGCCTCGCCCATGCCGTCGATGCAAAAGTGATTGTGGATAATGTCTTTGCCACCCCCATCCTACAAAAGCCGCTTGAACTGGGTGCGGATATTATCGTCTATTCCGCGACAAAACATATTGACGGGCAAGGGCGATCCCTTGGCGGTGTCATTCTTGGGAAGGAGGATTTCATTGAAGAGGTCGTGGCCCCTTATCTCAAGCATACAGGGCCAGCCTTGAGCCCCTTTAATGCATGGACATTGTTAAAAGGACTGGAAACACTGGATCTTCGTGTTCAGAAGGCTGTTGATAATGCTGAACAGGTCGCTGATTTTCTTGCCGGCAATAAAGCGGTAAAACGGGTCCTTTATCCTGGTCGCTCAGATCATCCACAATATGATCTGGCGAGAAAACAGATGAAAAGAGGAAGCAGCCTCGTGGCTTTTGAACTGAACGGTTCACAGCAGGAAACCTTTGCATTCCTAAACAAGCTAAGCGTTATTGATATAAGCAATAATCTTGGCGATTCAAAAAGTCTGATTACCCATCCAACGACAACAACCCATTCCAGTGTTTCGGACGAACTGAAAGCGGAACTTGGAATTTCTGAGAGCCTTGTAAGGCTTTCTGTTGGACTGGAGGATAGTGATGATCTGGTTCGGGATCTGGATGGCGCACTCGGCTGAAATTCAGATGGAGCAGTTAAAGCTGCTCCATTTTCGCCGCATTTCTTCTCAAAATGGTCTCCTTGCAACCTCTTTAAGGACCTAAAGGGGGTTTAATTTTCTCCGCACGTTAAGGAGAAAACCATGACAATTCAATCATCACCCTCGAAAGCTCTTGTCGCTTGCGCATTTTGCGGAAGCCTGCTGGCAGCCTGCGGTACAACGGAATATGAAAATCTTACACGCAGCAAACCTGCGGTAACCCCTTTTTCAAAATCCCTCAGTGACGAATATAAGGCCTTTGCCAAATCTGAAATTGATCAATATGACTGGCCTGATCAGCAACTGATTGCGCGAAAAGGCCTTGAGGCCTCCCGGGAGCAACAGCCACTGCCGGAACAGCCTGATAACTGGCGCCTCTCACAAGAGGACAAGAAACTTATGGCAAATTACCGACAAGACTTGATCCACTGGCTCAATACAGATGGGCGGTTTAAAACACCCAAACAAACCGCCCGCGCTCAGGCTCGCTTTGATTGCTGGATAGAACAAAAAGAGGAAAACTGGCAACGCGAGCATATCAAAGCCTGCCAGGACAGTTTCAAAGCCAATTTGCCGGAAATCTCCACATTACACTTTGGTTTTGACAGGTCGGATCTCACGGCAAAAAGCCTCGAAACACTCCAGTCTGTCGCCAGTGACTGGCGACAAAATCCGGCAGACCTCCTTATGATCCAGGGGCATGCAGATCAGATCGGAGATATGGCCTATAACTATCGACTTGCCCGAAAAAGAGCTTTTACCGCCAGATCCAGCCTCATCAATCTTGGAATACCGTCGGACCGGATACAGGTAGAAGTCTGGGGCGAAAGCAGGCCCAGGCAGGAACATTCCGGCAAAACGTCCCGGGGTAAAAATCGTCGTGTCGAAATCTTCAAATTCCAGTGAGCATCCCGACGCCTTCTTTTGACCCCGTTTAAATTTCCGTGTAGGAAGGAAAGGCAGAACGGGCTGTTTTCAACCCGTTCTGCCAGGGAAATTCGGGAGAGGCTACGTTCATGCAATGGGACGCCACTTATCAAAAATCAACAAAAGGGATTGAAGTCTCTGTCCAATCCTCATTTCTTGATGATCGGTCTGAACCCGAGGATAACCTTTACGTTTGGGCTTATAAGGTGAAAATAAAGAATAACAGTGTCATGCGTGTCACCCTGCGTCAGCGCAGCTGGCATATCACAGATGCATATGGAAATACGGAAGTTGTACGCGGTGAAGGTGTTGTGGGTGAACAGCCTGTCCTTGATCCCGGCGAAAGCTTTGAATATACCAGCGGAACTCCATTGCCGACACCCTCTGGCATTATGGTTGGAACCTATGATATGGAAGTAGAGGATGGTGGATGGATAGTTGTGGATATTCCAGCTTTCTCGCTGGATAGCCCTCATGAATCCTCGCCGCTCAATTAAGTCCCTTGTATTTATTTGCCATAGAGATGGAATGGTATGGAAAAAACAATCCCCTCCCAATCTTCCTTAAAGCCCACCAAGGAAGAGGCTGAAGAAGCCATTCGTACATTAATCCGTTGGGCAGGGGACAACCCGGAACGGGAAGGACTGTTGGGCACACCAGACCGGGTTGCCAGGTCCTATCTTGAGTTTTTCGCAGGTTATGGTGAAAATCCGGATGAATATCTTGAGCGCACCTTTGAAGAGGTGAACGGCTATGACGAAATGATCATCCTCAAGGATATTCGGATGGAGAGCTATTGCGAGCACCATATGGTCCCGATTATCGGTGTTGCTCATGTCGCCTATATGCCGGATAGCCGGGTTGTCGGGATTTCCAAACTGGCCCGGGTTGTAGATGCCTATGCCAAAAGACTGCAAATCCAGGAAAAACTGACCCAGCAAATTGCCGATACAATCGATCGTGCCCTGAAACCAAAAGGGGTTGCTGTTATTATTGAAAGCGCCCATCAATGCATGACAACCCGCGGTGTTCACAAGGATGGAGTGACCATGATTACCAGCTCCATGCTCGGCTGCTTTCGAAAATCGGACATTACCCGCAAAGAACTGCTGGCTTTTATTGATCGTAAGTAGGCAAGTTATCCGCTTTCAGCATATCATCCTCTAGCCGGGACTTTCCTTTAAAGAAGGAAGTCATACGCCCGAAGTCATACTGGATCATCAGCAGGGATGGCACCAGGAACAGAACAAGAAAAGTCGCGACCATCAGACCAAAAACAAGTGTAATGGCCATGGGTATTAGAAATTGCGCCTGCAGGCTTGTTTCAAAAAGGAGGGGCGTCAATCCGCCAATTGTTGTGAGGGAGGTAAGCAAAACAGCGCGCAGACGATCACTGGTACCACCAATAACAGCTTCCTTGAAGCTCTCGCCATGGTCTAGTCGTTCGTTGATGACACTCACGAGGATAATTGAGTTATTGACCAGAATCCCTGATAGTCCCAGGAGCGCAATCAGTGAAAGAATGGTGAGATTAAAGCCCAGCAGATAATGGCCAAGAATTGCACCGACAATACCGAACGGGATAATCGACATCACAACAATCGGCCGCCAGTAAGACGCAAACACCCATGCCAGGATCAGATATATTGCGGTAAGACCGATCATGGCGCCGGTCCGCATATCTGAAAGGGTTTCTTCCTGTTCTTCAGATTTCCCGGCAAAACGATACTTCAGCCCATATTTCTCGGCAATTTCGTTCAGGCCGTCTGTCGGCAGGACCGCCAGAACCTCATCAGCGGAGGTGGCTTGCTCATCGATTTCGGCGGTAATGGCAACTTCCCGGACGCCATCTTCCCGTTTGATACGGGCATACCCTTCTTCTGTGGTCAGACTGACGACTTCAGAGAGCGGAACTTCAGCGCCTGTGCTACTTCTCAGGTAAAAATTCTGCAAGGCATCTGCGGCGATCCTTTCTCTAGGATACTGAACCCGGACAGTCACCTCTTCATCGCCGCGCGCAAATTTTTTGGCAATCACACCCTCAAATGCGGCGCGGACCTGATTAGAGATATCATTCGTCGTAAATCCGAGAGCTCTGCCGAGAGGGGTCAGTTTAAGGATCACTTCCTGTTTGCCATAAGGAAGATCATCTTCAATATCCGAAACCCCGTTATATCGCCCAAGTAGCTCTTTGACCCTGATCGCCGCTATTTTCAGATTTTGAACATCATTCCCTTTTAATCGAACATCCAGCTCCCGGCCGGGGGGGCCACCAATTCTCTCTGTCAGGGCAATCCGTTCTAATCCGGCGACAGGCCTGATTTCATTTCGCCAGGCATCAATAAATTCAGCTGTACGCACAGATCTCTGGTCAGCAGGAGCAAGTTCAATCTGCATTCCAGCGCGATGGTCGCCTGATACAGAATTAAACTGATCCCCGACACTGATACCGATTTTCGAAAATGAAGAAAGAACCAGGCCGCCTGCACCATCGGTTAGCTCAGCTTCTACTGCTTTAAGTGAACGGTTCATCTCCCGGATCATGTCTTCCGTCTCATCCCTTTGAACACCCGGAGCAAACACGATATTCGCATTGACCACGTCAGCTTCAGGTGAAGGAAAGAAATTAAAGGCCAGCCGGCCACCAGCCATCAACCCGATTGCCAGGAACAAAACCGCAAAAGCCGTTGCCAGAGTTGCATATCGCCAGTTGATAACGGTTTCCACCATGCGCTTGAAGGAATGGGTTTGAAAATGCCTGAAACGTTCATCGAACCATCGGCGCGCTTTGCTGTCCACTCCTTGCTGGCGTAACGCACCACGCATATGACCGGGCAAGACAAAGAAGCATTCGATTAAACTGGCAACAAGGACAGCAACAACAACCGCAGGAATCGCCCCGATAATCTGGCCAATAATATCCCCGATCATAAAAATTGGCAGGAAAGCCGCGATTGTGGTCAGGCTGGATGCAAAAACAGGGGCCAGCATACGAAGAGCCCCGGCTTCAGCCGCATCCCTTGGTCGGTATCCCTTGGATTTCAGGTGGCTGCTATGCTCCCCAACCACGATTGCATCATCCACAATGATACCAAGGCTCATAATGATCGCGAACAGGCTGATCATGTTAATAGACTGCCCGGTAAATAGCATAACACCTGCCGTTGCCAGAATTGCCACCGGAATTCCAGCGGCTACCCAAAGGGCAACCCGGATATTCAGAAAAATGAAAAGGATCACCAGAACCAAGGCAAGTCCGCCAAGGCCGTTATTCAATAGCAGGCGAATACGGTCTTCAATCAGGCTGGCCTGTACGTCATATTGGGTGATTTTCAACTGCTCTGGCCAGCGTTTCTGTTCTTCTTCAATGTATTTTTCAACAATTGCTGACGCTTCCAGAGCGTCCGTAGACTGAGCGCGCTGGATAAAAATCTCTACAGCCTGATCTCCATCAAGACGCCCGATTTTACCGGTTTCACGAAAAGCGTCTTTCAGAACGGCGATATCACGAAGATAGATTTTTTCTCCAGAGGGAAGAGCCTTGATTTCCAGCCTGGCCATGGCAGAAGCATCATTTTTCTGTTCAAGCGATCTTAACTGCCGTTCATATTGTCCCCCCAGGGTTCCCAGTGGTACATCGCGGGAATTATCACGGATAACAGCAGCAATCTGATCCAGTGTGAGGTCGTAGCGCCTGAGATCCCGATCCTGGACTTCAACCCAGACCTCTTCATCCCGGGCGCCGAACAGGGTAATTTTGTCAATGCCGCGATCCAGCAGATCATCCCGCATGGTTTTGGCAATTGATTTGAGAGCGGTTTCGGAATACGGGCCCGAGATGGAAATCCTCGAAATTGGATCGTAAAGAACGATCCGCCGGGTTATCGGAGTTTCGATGGTTTCCGGAAATGTGGTGATCTGGGCTACCCCCTGCTCGACATCAGAGAGGGCTTCCTGCATATTCGTGCCGGCTTCAAACTCCACCACAACAGTACTATTTCCCTCAACAGAGAAGGATTGTACTTTTTTCACCCCGTTCAGAAACCGGACTTCCGGCAGAATTGCCGTTGTGATATTTGAATCCACATCCTCCGCGCTTGCACCGGGCCAGGTAATTGAAACAGAAACAATCTCGGTTCCAAAATCTGGAAAGAACTGTGTGTTCAAACGGGCAAGAGAGAAACCGCCAATAACGATCATCATGATCATTAGGAGATTGGCGGCATTCTTGTGCTTTACGAAAAGCGAAACAAGGCCACGAATATCCATTAGCGCACCTCTACCTTGATGCCCGGCCCGATCTCGGCAAATCGTGTGACAACCATTTTATCGCCATTCCTGATCTCTCCTGTCACCAAAAGGGACGTGCCATTATTATAGGCAACCTGCACGCGGCGCGGCTCAAGACGCCCGTCTTTAACGACATAGACGATGTTTCCGTCAAACAGGGCATGCTCAGGAACTTCCAGCGTATCCAGATAAGTGTCACCAAAGAGAACAACATCAACAAAGGCACCCGCTCTCACATCAGAAATAGCCTCTCCCTGCTCCAGTACCGCAAAAATCTCAATCCCGCCGGTATCGGCAGTGATTTCCGATCCCAGTCGCGCAATGGTGCCTTTAAAAATGTGGGTCTTCTCACCCGTTTTCCAGTGAACCTCTATTTTGCGGCCAATAATCCCGTCTTTTGTTGCGCGCAATGTGCCATATTGCATATTCGACAGATGAAACTGGACTTCCAGTTCGCTTGCATCCACCAGCCGCGCAACCTTGTCTCGCGCATCAATTCGCTTGCCAAGCTCCGCTTCAATTTGTGAAACATAACCACTGAACGGTGCCACCAGCAAAGTATTTGTCAGATCTCTTTCTGCCCTTTTTATACCGACTTCCAGTCGCTCCAGAACGGCACGTTGCTGCCCGATACGGGCCCGCTGAATTTCCAGCTGGGCCGTACGCTGCTCCACCTGTTGTCTTTGTCGGCTCAAGGCACTCTTCGCATCATCCAGGGCTTTATCAGAGATATTCCCCTTTTTTGCGAGCTTTTCTGATCGCTCCACATTACGAATATCAAGCGCAAGGATTTCCTTGTCTCGTGCAAGAGAAGCCCGATCTGATCTTTCTGTTGCCTGCAATTCAGTCAAACGGGATCGCGCTTCAAGGGCACTTGCTTTCTTTTCAGCAAGAGCAGCCTCGTAATCAAAGGGATCGATTTCGATTAAAACTTCCCCCTCCTCGAACAACGCCCCTTCTTTGAGCTTGTCGCTGACTTTGATAACCTCACCTGCAACAAGGGCTCGTAATTCGACATCCCTCGAGGGGGTAAGCGTTCCAAATAGATTTAACTGAGGGGCACGGGATTTCAGTTCAACCGGCAGAACAGCAACATTCCAGCTCCTTTCCTGGGCAGGAACCGGTTTTTCAACAGGTTTGGTAGCGACCAGAAAAGCAAATCCACCGCCGCCAATTGCAAGAATAAGGAGCGGCAACAGAATTTTTAAAATAATCTTCACCATGTCTTTTCCGTTCTCCAGCTATGACCTGTCAGCTATTCCCAATATGGAAAAAACGATACCTGACGTTTCTTTTTTGAGGATTTCCTTTTCGTCCGGACCGTAGCTTGGCCATCCCAACCGGTAGGAAATCAGAGCCTCATTCAATGCATATTGCAGACACAAGGCCAGTATTGAATGGGCAATCAGTTTAACGCGGGGTGTTTCTGCATCTTCTTTCAGGATAACCGCAACGAGCTTGCCAACCATGTCATGCATGATTTCAATATGCCCCTGCATGACCAGTTTGAAGCAGGGGCCCTCGCCATGGATTTCCCGCACAATAAGTTGCATACGCCATTTGGGCCTGTCCCCTTCAGTGATCGCATCGATAATCGCTGAAACGAAGGTGCTGACAATTTCTCGCTGCATGGCAACACTGCCTTTTGCCGCGATCACTCCTCCTTCAAGAAAACTCTTAATATTATTACGGGCGGGAGCCAGATCCTCTATGATCCGGTGGAAAACGGCTTCATAAAGCCCTTCCTTATTGCCAAAATGATAGGAGATCGCAGAAAGGTTTACACCCGCTGCTTTTGCAATTTCTCGCGTCGATACTGCGTTGAAAGGCTGGTCGGCAAAAAGCGGGCCCGCCGCTTCGATAAGACGGTCAGCCGCGGACATTTTTTTTGCCTTGCCTAAATTTAGGTCAATCGTTTGATCCATTCTCGTTATCTAGAAAAAAACCTCCCAGAACACAAGCGATTTAACAGAATCTGACTGTGAATTTCCCTTTTAGGAGATAGTTTGTGACTTAGATCACGCCGCTTCCATCACCGTATAAACTGCCCCAGAAAACTCCGGATATTTTTTTCCATTTCCTGATCAAAATCCTGCATCAGGCTCTCTGTCAGGTCAAAATAAAGGGCATCTCTTTCGTTCAAAGTTGCTTCTTCAGAAATAGATCGGGACCGCTGAGACCGGGCAATAGCCAAGCCCTTATTTCCGTTAATCTCGATGACCTGAATTTCAGCGTGAACGTTGAACTCGTATAGTTCCGATTGATCCTTTGTGAAAAGACCTTTGACGCCACTTGTTTTAGGCAGTGGTTTTTCAACAGCACTGGCGTCTTTAATTGTTACAACCGCATAGGCATCGCTGCCGCCCACAGCCTGCAACCGATCCTGAACCCAGCGGCGAACAGACTGGTCAATTTTCACAGGGAGCTCATGTTCAACATTGGGTGATTTCAATGGCGCACGATATTCGTTCACAATACGAATTTCACCAACATCCAGACGAAGAGGAGCAAGATGCTGGAATGTTATTTCTGCATATCGCGGTTTTTCAGGTGTTGTTATGCAGGCAGACACCATCACTAAAATGGCGAGAACGCCTGCTTTTCTGAGTAAACCTGCCACCATTTCAACATCCCTTGTTTCTACACTCATCCCGTTCTATCGAATGAGAATCGTCAAGAAAAGAGGCAATATTGTGAAAAGGTCCTCAAACCTGATCAGGCACTGGCTATTTCATCCAGGGAAAAACTGTATTTGGAGCTACAGAACTGACAGTCCGTATGGATCATCCCCTCTTCCGCAACATCCTCGAGCTCTTCCCCGGCGAAAGTTTTCAAGGTTTTTAAAAACCGGTCGGCACTGCAACTACAGTTATCCGCAAGCACTTGCGGATCATAAAGCCAGACCCCTTCTTCATGGAAAAGTCGATACAACAGTTCCGGCGAACGCATAAGCGGATCCGTCAGCTCTTCTGCAGTGACTGTCCCAACCAGTGCTTCTGCATTGCGCCAGGCTTCCTGATGGGCATCCTGGTTCAGAACCTTGCCGTCAGCATCCGGAAGACGCTGGATCATCAGACCTCCTGCCCGCCATTTCCCGTCCTGTTTCCCGACCGCGACAACAAGTTTGGTTTCCAGCTGCTCGGATTTACCAAAATAGTCTTCCATGCATTTAGCAAGGCTGTCCCCTTCCAGAGCAACAATTCCCTGATAGCGCTGATCAGTTTTTTTCGCGTCAATCGTAAATGCGACATATCCCTTACCGAGATAACGCTTTACCCGATCCGATTTTCCATCTTTCTCCGCCTGCGCCAGCTTTTCATCATCAAAAGCCGCATAGCCTCGCAGATCGCCAGGGGTGGTCATGTCAGACGCGAGCATCGAGATTGCACCATCCCCTTTGGTTTGAACCGTAAAAGTACCGTCAAACTTAAGAGCGCCCCCCAGAATTGCAGACAGGACAAGGCTTTCACCTAGGAAGCCTGCAACAGTTTCAGGGTAATCATGTCGCTTCAGAATACTGTCCAGCGCGTCACCCAGCCTTACCAGACGGCCGCGAACACCTGCTTCCGCCATTTGAAAAGGCTGAATAAGATTATCCGTTAAAACGGGCTTATCCTGTATGTCGGACATGAGGGGCTTTACCTTTACTCTTTAACCGATCTGCCCAAGGCACCAGCGAAGAACTGCTTTCTGGGCATGAAGTCGGTTTTCTGCTTCATCAAAAATGACGGATTGCGGCCCATCCATGACCGCCGTCGTCGCTTCTTCCTCGCGATGCGCAGGAAGACAATGCATGAATATGGCGTCGTTTGCCGCTTTTTCCATAAGTTTTTCGTCGATCTGAAACGGGGCCAGCATATTGTGGCGATCCCCTGCATCATCACCCATCGATACCCAGGTATCCGTCACCAGGCAATCTGCTCCGCTTGCAGCCTCTTCTGCACTTTGGGTCACATGGACATTTGCGCCGGTATTTTTAGCCCAGTCCAGTGCGCGTGGATCCGGTGA
>JAKSCD010000348.1 GCA_022360775.1 Sneathiellales bacterium
GCGCAGATTTCAGAAGGCCCCCTGCCAATGCGGTGCCATTTGTCAGTTTGGGATTTCTTCCCGATACGATCCGGTAAATGGCATGAGATAGAAATCTCTGCGCAACATAGAGGCAGGAGCGAAATGACCTGGTCGCATTGAAAAAATGCTTGATTTCCGGTCCCGCTGACGGCATCAGCCCGGCAATCGTCAGGACAGGCAAAGGCTTTCTGAGATAATCGAGATATGGTCCCAGCAACCTGCCATTAAAGGGAGCGACAACACGCGATCTACCCGCCTTTGCGAACCCGGAACAGTGTGAATGATAGTCAGGGATCGTAACGTCTTCAATAAAACGTACTGGTGTTTTTTGCAGAAGGAATTCTTGAACTGTTGATGCGTTGCGCACGAATGTATCGATCCTGGATTTATCAGCGTCTTTTCCGAGAACATTTTCCAGATATTCGCCCGTCGCCAAGGCGTCCCCGCCTTTCGCAGGTGCCATAGGCCGCGGCATCCAGACCCAACCACCAGACCAGGCTGTTGCCCCGCCGATAAATTCGGATTTTTCAGCAACAATGACTTCAAGACCTTCCGTGGCGGCAGTTATTGCTGCAGTAAGGCCAGCTGCACCACTGCCAACAACCAGCAGGTCACATTTGAGCTTATGAAAGGAATGATCAAAGGACATCGTCTGTTTAACAGGTTCTTGCAGTCATGAAATCATCAAGGTAATCGCGGCGATTTGCGTTACCGTTCAAGACATTCTCGATCCATGCTCTTTGTTCATGCCAGATAATAGCTGTCTCATAGACACAGGCGACAATCGGTCTTGATGACAGCGTGAAGTTTAAAGGGTCGGAGACATCAGAATAGGAAAGGAACTGACACCAGACATCATCATGGGTCCACCACTGGAACAGCAACCAGTTGGCCTGCATTCCTGCATGCAATACCGCAAAACCCGTTTTGTAAAACTCACCTTCGTCGCGTGTGAATGGCAGCAGGCTCAAAAGCTGGTCATTAGCTGCCGTTAGGAGTTCAGGTGCAAACATATCCACACCCTCTTTTCGCTCATGCGCCTGGATGCCATAGGTTTTGATTGCCCAGCCCTCTTGCTCCAAAAGACCCATTGGGGCCATTGCACGGGGCTTATAAATCGGGAAACTTGTTTTCAAAACTCCCTTGGGCCATTCATCCGAACTGAATTTTTTCATTGTTCCAATATTTCCGCTATCACTGCCAAGACACTTGAATTCATCATTTATGTTCTATATTTCTCACTAACACAGCCGTTTTGCGCGAAAAAGCGAGTAATTTTCAGCGTATAAATGAGATTATCTCATGTGAGGAATAGAGAATGCGCTTCCCCCCCATGAATGCAATGAAAGCGTTTGAAGCTGTTGTAAGAACAGGAAACATGGTTCGCGCATCAGAGGAACTGGCGGTTTCGCCGTCCGCAGTGAGCCATCAGATCAAAACGCTTGAGACCTGGTTTGATCAACCCTTATTTGACAGACCGGGAAGAGACCTTGTTCTGAATACTGCGGGTAGACAATTCTATGACCTTGTTCGTCCTGCCTTTGAACAACTTCGCGCAGCTGCAAATCGCATTATTGATCCACCGGCCGGCAAACTGAAAGTGCTGGTCTGTCCGTCATTGGCATCGATTTGGCTGGCACCGCGCCTGGACAGGTTCCTGACAACGCATCCCGAAATAGACATTGAGCTTCATTGTCATCGGAAAACTATTGATTTGAATGAAACAGATTTTGATTGTGCACTGAGATATTGCCCTGTGGTTCCCGAGAATCATGTTGGAAATATCTTGATGTCAGAAGAAATTTTTCCGGTCTGTGCACCGTCATTACTGGAAGGAGGGGGACTGGAATCTCTGGATGATCTTCGTAACCACAAATTGCTGAATGACACTCTTGGAGAAGCAGGTGTTCCTGCATGTAATTGGTCGAGCTGGTTTTCGGAAATAGGGATGCCACAGCTGACCACCCCGGAAGGATATGGCTTTTCTGACAGTAACATAATGTATGAAGCCGCCTGCAGAGGTATTGGTGTCGCTTTGGGCCGGAGTGTTCTCGTTGAAGATTATCTCAAACAGGGGCGTCTGGTAAGGCCACTGGATGTGTCGCGACGTTCCAGCTATTTCTGGCATTTTTTGTCTACCTCCGCAAAGCAGAGCCGAGGGCCTTTGATGGCTTTTCGGGGCTGGTTGACTGACACCCTCCATTCAAGCGCACAGAATATCTGAAATCAGCCTTTCTCTTCGGACACGGCAATAGCAATTCGTAATTTCTGAATATTATTGTTAATATTCAGAAACAGATCGCCCCCCTTTCATTTCCCGCTAAAGGAGGAGAAGTCTTTCCGTCACTCTCCTAAATGTTTGATATCAATCGAATAACTTGAAAAAAAAAGGAAAATCAGAAATGATGCCTGCAATTAAACTGGCATCATGCCCTAATAATCGTCGGAGGAAGCAGTAATGCGCAAAAAATTCGTCAAATCCCTCTCTATGGCTGTTTTTGCCGGATCTCTTGCATTTGCAGGATCCGCTTATTCAGAAACCCGCGTGACCTATAAATCCGCAAAAAGCACATCCTCCTACTATCAGATGGCTGTCCAGATTGCAGAAGCCATGAAAACAGGATCAAACGGGAATATCATTGTCACCGTCGAAGAGAGCCAGGGTTCCGTTCAGAATGTCATGGAAGCCACTGTTCGCCCCGGTAATTACGTGTTCACAACACCGCCTGTCCTGGTGAAGCTTGCCAATGCGGGCAAAGCCATGTTCAAGGATAAGAAGAACCCGAAATTTGCCACAATCCGGGCCCTGTTCCCCATCCCTTCCCTGACCATGCATTTCGTTGTCCGCGATGACAGCGGAATTAACAGTTTTACGGATCTGGAAGGAAAAACCCTGTTAATCGGTAAAGGGTCCTTTGGTGCCCGTGAAGGTGCGAAATACCTGAAACTCTTTGGGATGGAAGGCAAGGTCAAGCTCGCTGATGTGGAGCTGTCAAACGCGGTTCCGGCCCTTAAAAACAAACAGATAGACGGCTTCGTTACTGCCGGCTCCTATCCCGCGCCCAATGTGATTGAAGCCGCAGCAGGTACAGGCGTCAAGGTCCTCTCCCTTTCTGATGATCAGATTAAAAAGACCAAACGCACAAAACTGACCATTCCTGGCGGGACCTATTCCGGTGTTGACGGGGACACAAACACCACATCTCTTCCGGTTGTCGCCTATACAACAACCAATATGGACGATGCGACCGCTTATTCATTGACAAAAACCTATTGGGAGCAGAAAGCCAAAATGGGTAAAGGCAATGCCTGGTGGAACGGTGTCTCTGCCAAGATGCTGGAAAACATCACCGGTAAAATTCACCCCGGCGCCCTCAAATACTATAAGGAAATCGGAGTAAGCGTCCCTGCTACTGCCCAGTAAACTCTTTCATTCGGAGCCTTATTTATGTCAGTACCGGGCCGTTTCTTATGGGGTGCGCTCGGTGCTGCCTCAATTATCTTTCATCTGGGCCTGATTTTTTCAGGTCTGGTTCCCAACCTTCTCTCCCGTCCCCTTCATATGTTGCTGGCCCTGCCCTGGATTTTTATCCTGGCAAGTGACGGTAAGATCCAGCGCGGCACTGGGATCATACTGACTGTCCTTGGCGGCAGTGCAACGCTCTTTATTGCCCTCAATGAAAATGCGCTTTCAGATCAATATGGTTTTCTCACCGGTAATCTTCAGCTTGCTGTTGCCATAACCCTCATTCTTGTCACCCTTGAAATGGCACGCCGGGCCGTTGGATGGCCTCTTCCGATCGTCGCTGCACTTGCTGTTCTTTACGGGCTTTTGGGCCAGTATCTTCCGGGTGAATTTGGCCATCCTGGCATCCCTATCGAAAGTTTTCTGGGTAATCTGACGATTGCAGAAGGCGGTTTATGGGGCAAATTGACCGGTGTTTCTGTTTCAATCGTTGCCGTTTTTGTGATTATGGGTGCTGTCCTCAATGCAGGAGAAGCAGGCCAGGGCTTTATGAATCTGGCAACTGCAGCAGCAGGGCGCCTCAAGGGCGGTGCCGCCAAGGTTTCCACGCTTTCATCTGCCCTTTTCGGATCCATTTCAGGCTCTGCGTCAGCAAATGTTGCGTCCACAGGGGCCATTACCCTTCCTGCCATGACCCGGCTCGGTTATCCAAAGGCGCTTGCCGGTGCCGTCGAAGCCGTGGCATCTTCGGGCGGCCAGATCATGCCGCCTCTTATGGGAGCCGGGGCCTTTGTTATGGTTGAGCTTACCGGTATTCCCTATACCAGCATTATGGCTGCGGCCTTACTCCCGGCGATTTTATATTTCATGACAGTGTGGTTCGGTATCAATGCCTTTGCCCGGCGTCATCAGCTTAAAGGCCTGCCAAAAGATCAGCAGCCTTCGCGCAAGGATGTGATGATCACCTCCGCCTTTTTTGCTGTACCTTTCTGTATTCTGCTGGAGCGGATGTTCATTGGCGGCTTTACACCGCAATTTGCCGCCTCTGTTGCTATTCTGGCCGCCTTTATCCTGCTCTTTCTCGATGGGAAACTGCGCTTTGATTTAAAAAAGGCCGCCTTGAGGATTGAGCAGACCTGTCTGAACACCGGCAGGCAGGTGGCAATGATTGCGTCGATTATCCTCTGCGCCTCCCTGATTATCGGTGTTTTGGGCGCGACAGGCCTTGGCGTTAAAATCACTTCCCTGATCCTGTCAGGGTCTGGTGAAATGCTCTGGCCCGCCCTCTTGCTCACAGCGGGAGCATGCCTGATCCTCGGGATGGAAGTACCGACGACAGCGGCCTACGTGATCTGTATCTCCGTTGCAGGTCCCGCCCTTCAACAACTCGGTCTTCAGCCTCTGCAAGCCCATCTATTCGTTTTCTGGTTTGCCCTTCTTTCAACCATTACACCCCCGGTTTGCGGGGCGGTCTTTATTGCCGCCGGAATGGTGGGCGAAAACTGGCTGAAAGTATCCTTGCATGCCATGGCCCTGGGATTAGGCCTATACATTATTCCGCTTGCGATTATTGCCAATCCGGGCCTGATCGCTTTCGAAGCCGATCCAGTCTATGCCCTGTTCCAATTTGTTAAAATCGGACTGATGCTGGGCTTCATTTCCTATGGAGTTATCGCTCCTTTGAAACCGGCATTGCGTATAATTCTCACGCTCACCGGTTTCGCAGGGATATTCCTGCTTCCCCTATAAAAAAGGTCCGGAAATTCCGGACCTTAAGTTCAAGCTATGGTAATACGTACGGATTAATAATTAACCGCGTACTTGTTATTGTTTTCATTGCTTTCCGCTACATCATTTTTGTAGTCAGCAAGGAAAACAATTCTGTCTCCGTCCTTAAATCTTGTTTTCTTAAACTCGATAAAAACAAATTTTGTTTCACCGGCTTTGAGCTGAGGCATTGTCGCAGTTGCCGTGCCACCAAAGCCACCATGGTTCACACCTTTCAGGAACGGATAGGTTGGTGAATCTGCACCCAGATTTTTAATCTGGACACCGAATTTATTGCTTGTCCCGCCGACTTTTGTCGCAGACAGGATCTTGAAATCGGGTTTTGGCTTGGGCGGTGCTTTCACGGAGAATTTTTTCGCAGGTGAACTTGCACCGCGTCTATCTGCATCGGTACCGGAATTCTTGATCGTAAGATCTTTACACACATAGCCGCCCTGCTCGAGAACCGGGATCTGACCCAAAGGGCATTTTGGCTTTGGACCATTTGGATTTGCCGCCATGGCACCAGAAGCAAAGACAGAAGCAACAGCAGTTGCTAAAATAACGCTTGGAACTGAGAATTTCATTTTAGATCTCCATTTGAAAGTATTACCCATGGGTCGGGCTGCCTTCAAAACGGGTTCAATAAAAATGACTCTTTTTTTTGTGAAAGGGAGAAAATAATGAAAAAATCCTTATATTTCAGCATATTAGCGTCTTTGTTTTTTTTCAACACCCTTTATTCTAAGGCAGATCCTGTAGGGGACGGCATTGAGCAAATCCCGATTTTTGACGCACATATGCATTATAAAGAGCCGGCCTGGGAGGTTTATCCTGTTCAAACTGTCATTGAGCTGATGGATAAAAACCGGGTCGCCATGGCGCTCGTTTCCTCCACCCCGGACGAAGGGACCATCCGGCTTTACCAGCATGCACCGGACCGGATCGTTCCTGAACTCCGTCCCTATTATTCTGCGAAGAACCAAAGGCCTTATGCCAAAAGCGCCAATTCTTCCAACTGGACAAAGGCAGAAGGCATGCTGGACTATATAAAGGAACGGCTCCACACTTATGATCATGCAGGTATTGGAGAGTTTCATATTCATCGGTTGGATCGCGGTGACAAACCACTACTGACGGAAATTACAAAGCTCGCCAAAATGCGAAATATCCCCATCCATATTCATTCCGGTGCGGAGCCGGTGGAGTTTCTCTACTCGCTGGAGCCTAATATAACAATTATCTGGGCCCATGCAGGAATGTCCGAACCCCCCAGGGTCGTGGATGATATCATGACCCGCTATCCCAATACCTATGTGGATACCTCTTACCGGGAAATGGAGATTTTAGCGGCTGATAACAGTATCGATCCGGACTGGCGCAGGGTGATCGACAAACACACGGATCGCTTTATGGTCGGCACGGATACATGGATTAATGATCAATGGGAAGATTATACAGACCTGATCAAGCTCAACAGGCTGTGGCTGAAAAACCTACCCCGGGAACAGGCTGAGAAAATCGCCTATAAAAATGCACTGAGACTGTTCAAGAGGACACTCCCCAAAAATTAGAGAAAAATAATTTTCAGAAATATAGCTCTCTCCGCTAGACTTGATTTCAAGAATAATAAAAAGGGAGGGAGCAATATGTATTGCCAGCAAATTGTTGAATTTGGAAAACCGCTTGAAGGACGGAACTATGACACCCCGGAGCCTGCAGGAACAGAAGTTCTTCTGAAGGTAACCGCCTGCGGTGTTTGCCATAGTGATCTTCACCTGTGGGAAGGTTATTTCGATATGGGTGAAGGCAACAGGCTTAATCTGGAAGATCGGGGCATGCATCTGCCTTTCACCATGGGTCATGAAGTGGTGGGGGAAGTTGTCGCCTTTGGTCCAGATGCAGAAAATGTGGCGATCGGCGATAAGCGCGTGATCTTCCCCTGGATCGGCTGTCGGGAATGTCCCGATTGCGAAGCCGGAGATGAGCTTCTTTGCAATGCACCGCAAACTGTCGGGACACGCTATAACGGCGGCTATGCGGATGAAGTGATCGCACCGCATCCCAAATATCTTATCCCCTATGATGGCCTTCCGGCTGAGCTTGCCTGTACCTATGCCTGCTCCGGCCTGACCGCTTATAGCGCCCTTAAAAAGGTTTCTCATCTGACAGAGAAAGATACATTAGTGATCATTGGCGCAGGCGGTGTGGGTTTGTCAGCCGTTCATTTTGCCTCCGCAGTTGTGAAAGCAAAAGTGATGGTTGCGGATATTGATCCTGAAAAACGCGAAGCAGCGCTGAAATCCGGTGCGGACGCAGCCCTTGATAACAGCGATCCTGAAGCTCTTGCGCAATTTATGGCGGAAACAGGCGGGGCAGGAGCTGCGATAGATTTTGTCGGAGCGCCGCCTACAGCACAATTTGGTCTTAACTGTCTGAAGCGGGGTGGCACCCTTGTGGTGGTCGGCCTGTTTGGCTCTTCCATTCCCCTATCCTTGCCGACCCTGCCGCTAGGCATGCGGACAATAATGGGCTCCTATGTAGGTACGCTGGAGGAAATGAAAGAATTGATGAGCCTCGTTCAAAAGGGAAAGGTCGCACCTATTCCCTATCATATACGTCCGCTGGATGAAGCCCATGACTGCCTGATGGATTTAAAAGATGGGAAGGCTGTCGGACGGTACGTTTTGAAACCATAATTAAGACGCCCCGGTTCCCGGGGCGTTTTCCAAATAACCGCCTTTACTGCAAGGCTTCCTGAATTTTCTACCTATCCCTGCCGGAAGTTATGGCTAGTATGCCCTCATCACCTGATTGAGGAAATTCTCTTTGGATCTCTATTTTGGATTGTTTGCCAGCGCTTTTCTATCAGCAACGCTTCTGCCCGGCTCCTCGGAAGCGCTTCTGAGTGGCCTGGTGGTTCAGGGGAAATCCGATCCTTTTCTGCTCTTGCTCTTCGCAACATCCGGGAATGTCCTTGGATCTGTCTTTAACTGGATATGTGGTGTGTATCTGATGCATTTCAGGGACCGGCGATGGTTTCCAGCTTCCCCCCGCCAGATAGAGAAAGTTTCAGTCTGGTATCATAAATACGGGATATGGAGCCTTCTTTTGGCCTGGGCCCCGATTATCGGGGATCCGCTTACTGTTGTTGCAGGATTAATGCGAGCCCCTCTGCCTCTGTTTCTGTTTTTTGTCACTACCGGAAAACTCGCCAGATACTGGCTGATCATTGAAGGTGTAGAAATGTTTCTGTAATCTCCTATTGATAGCAAATCATAGATGCCGGAGATTTTGAAATAGTTCCATTTCGATTTTCTCGATTGGAACCCTGTTCGTGATGAAGTGCGATTCACAAAGAATCCCTGCTTAGTATCTAATTGATTTCAATCAATTAATTGACGATATTGCACCTAATTATAGAATAGAATAACCGTTCTCAACTCGCAAAGATTTAGTTTGATAAAAAACCACTAAAAAACTGCAGAATTAAATCTCTGTTAAGAAGGACAGGCGCATTTTCGGCTCAAGAACTAATAAGTGTACATAGATTTTGTACCGAAGTCGGAGAGTAGATTATCATGTTAGCGTCCTTCCGTGTGAACGAGCGGCTGATCGCCCTCACCAGCCTTCTGCTGATTTCGCTGATAACCATCAGCGCGATTGTCCTGTTTGATCTGAAAGCAAATCTTCTGGAAGATCGAAAAGAGAAAACCCGAAATGTTGTCGAGGTTGCCTATACGACAATCAGTAAATATGCCCAGCTTGCCCAGTCAGGAGAACTTAACGAAAAACAGGCACAGGCGGCAGCGCTCAGTCACCTTGAGGCTCTTCGCTACAATGACAAGGATTATTTCTGGGTCAATAACGAACAGGCGGTTGTTCTGATGCATCCTTTTGCCAAGAAACTGGTGGGAACAGATGCTTCGAAAATTGAAGATCCCAATGGAAAGAAACTGTTTCGGGAATTTGCTGTCATGGGTAAAGGTGGCGGATCAGGTTTCGTCGATTATCTCTGGCCAAAACCCGGTGCAGAGCAACCTGTTGCCAAAATATCCTATGTAAAAGGGTATGCGCCCTGGGGCTGGGTCGTCGGGTCCGGCATCTATCTGGATGATGTCGATGCAATTTTCATGAAGGATGTTATGCTTCTAACAGTGATCGGCCTGGTTATTGTGGCTCTGGCGATCCTTACAAGCTTTATCATCAGCCGCAGTATCACGCGCCCACTGTCACAGATGATCGACATGGTTTCCAAACTCACCCGCGGTGATTTTTCCGGCTCTGCACCCGATCTTAGCAAGCGAAGCGAACTCGGTATCATGGCTGACGCACTTGAAGTGTGGAAACAGTCTGCAATCGCGGCCACCAGGACCGAAGTCGCACTCAATAACTGCACAACCAGTGTCATGCTTCTGGATAATGACGATAAAGCCGTTTATGTGAACGGCTCTCTTTCCCGGCTCCTGAGTGAAGCAGAAAATGCGTTTCAATCGGAAATCCCCTCTTTTGCTGCTCATAAGGTGATCGATCAATCCATTTCGGATATCCTGCCTGCACAGACGGATATCAAGGCCCGCTTCGAAAACCAGAAATCCAGCCAGCATCTGGATTTCACGGTCGGCGGTCGCTCGCTTGGTATCGATGCAACACCTGTATTGAACCAGTTCGGTGAAAAACTGGGGATCGTCCTTGAATGGGAAGATAAAACGGATCGCCTCACGGAAGCAGCACGGTTAAAAGAACAGGAAGCGCAGCAGCTTGAAGCGGAAAAAGAGGTGCTGGAAGCACAGCGGGCGAGAGCGGAGAAAACCAGCAATCTTCTGGAAAACCACGTTATTGGCGCCATTCGCGATGTCGTCTCCTCTACCGAGAGTATGAAGCGCGAAGCACTTTCCATGACAGAAATATCCACAAGTTCTTCTGATAAAAGCAATGTGGTCTCGTCCGCCTCTCAGGAAGCGACCCATAATGTACAGGCTGTAGCGGCCGCAGCGGAGGAAATCTCCCGCTCCATCCTCAATATCCGCGAGCAGGTCACCGAAGCTGCCGGTTCCGCCCGAACAGCGGTTGGCGATGCCAAGTCCGCCGATACGGCGGTTCAAAGCCTCTCAGATGCGTCTACCCGTATCGGAACGGTTATTGATCTTATTCAGGATATTGCTGCCCAGACCAATCTTCTGGCCTTGAACGCCACTATTGAAGCCGCCCGCGCCGGAGAAGCCGGTAAAGGTTTTGCAGTTGTCGCAAGTGAGGTGAAAAATCTTGCCAACCAGACAGCAAAAGCAACAGAAGATATTGCGGGTCAGATTAATGAAATCCAGTCTGCGACCAATAACGCCGTAGGCGCCATTCATCAGGTGACGACAGCCGTTGAACGGATCGACAGTATTTCCAACGAGATTTCCAGCCGGGTCAATGAGCAATCCCAGGCGACCAACGAAATCAGTCAAAATGCCCAGATGGCCGCCTCAAGTACCGGAAAAGTCTCCGATAATATCTCCGAAATTGCGGCGGGAAGTTCCAGCATTGGCAATGCCGCCAATGATGTTCTGAAGGCAACCGGTGATCTTGGGGAAATTGCCAATTCGCTCAATCACGTTATTGATGATTATCTGGCTGAAATAGCCGCAGACGGAAAAGTTGCCTAAACTTTTACCCTGAAATTGAAAAAACCCGGCATCTGCAAGGATACCGGGTTTTTCCTTAAACGATGTATCTTCAGGCAACGATGGATTTAAGGCGCTGACTAATCAGGTCCTCAGCTTCGCCAACGATACGATCCACCAGTTCCTTCACAGTTGGAACATCATCAATCAGACCAATACACATACCGGCTGACCAGACGCCTGCTTCGGAATCTCCTTCTTCATAAACCAGCTTGCCCCGCTGACCACTGGCGATAGGACCGATCTCATCGATCTTCTTTCCTTCCGCTTCCATGGAAACGACTTTTTCAGAAACGCTATTGGTGAACATGCGTGATGTATTGCGAAGAGTGCGGAAAATCAGAGTGGTATCCAGCTCGGATGCATTGACCATTTTCTCTTTGATATTCGGATGAACAGGCGCCTCGCGAGTTGCCATGAAGCGGGTTCCCATATTGATCCCATCTGCGCCAAGCGCGAGGGCTGCTGCAAGGCCGCGACCATCGGCAAAACCACCGGAGGCGACAATCGGAATATCCAGCTGATCTGCAGCCCGCGGGATCAGGATAAGGCCTGGCGTATCATCTTCACCCGGGTGACCGGCACATTCAAAACCATCGATACTGATGGCGTCCACTCCAATTTTCTGTGCAGAAAGAGCATGACGCACGGAGGTGCATTTATGAATGACCTTGATGCCCTTTTCCTTCAGTTTCGGCATATGGACTTTCGGGTTGTTGCCCGCTGTTTCCACAATCTTGACGCCAGACTGCACAATGGCATCCATATATTCGTCATAGGGGATAGGCTTCAATGTCGGCAAAATCGTGAAATTGACGGCAAAGGGCTTGTCCGTCATATCCTTCACCCGTTGAATTTCCTTTGAAAGATCTTCAGGAGTAGGCTGTGTCAGGGCTGTCAGACATCCCAGAGCTCCGGCATTGGCAACCGCAGCAATCAGTTCTGCACGGCCAACCCATTGCATTCCGCCCTGGACAATTGGATGTTCGACCCCGAACATTTCCGTAAATCTTGTTTTCATTATTATTTCCTCGGAAAAGAAAGGTTCGCCCCAAAGCTAGAATAAGCATCATCGCTTGGCAATTGGAAACTGCCGCCCATGCGCAAAGTAAAAAAAATGCGGGGAAACGCTTCTAGCCGCTGACCACAGCCGTGGCCTCAATTTCGATCAGCGCCTCATCTTCCATCAGATCCGCAACCTGAACCATTGCCATTGCCGGAAAATTCCGGCCCATGACAGTGCGATACACCTCACCAACCTTCTTCTGATTATCGATATAGTCCCGCTTGTCTGTGACATACCAGGTCAGGCGGACAATATCAGACGCCTGACCGCCACCCGCTTCAACAACCGCAAGAACATTTTTCAATGTCTGCTCCATCTGTCCGAAGAAATCATGGCATTCAAAAACCTGATCTGCATTCCAGCCGATTTGTCCGCCGACATAAAGGGTCCGGCCGTTTGCCGGTGCAGAAACGCCATTGGCATATCCTTTTGCCGCTTTCCAGCCTTCAGGATGAATGATGTCGTTCATGAGCGTGTCTCTTTCATCAAATGTTCAATCATGCTGCGAATATCCTCGGGCCAGGCTTTCGGCCGGCCATCCACCATCTTCACATGCACTAAAGTGAGCGCGCAGTGAAAACGGGTTTCACTGCCGCATGTTGCTTCTATTTCCAGATCCAGACTGGCCCCGCCCAGCTTCAAAAGGGTCATCGCCATATCAAGGCGATCATCAAGCCGGCTAGGGGCTTTGAACTGGGTGTTGATCGTTGCCGTCGGAATGGCGGATCCTCTTTCCATATGCAAGATGGAAAAAGGGATGTTCAATCCTTCATCAAACCAGTTTTCGACAACAGAATTGATCATTTCAAAATAACGGGGATAAAAAACAATTCCCGCTGGGTCACAATGCTGAAACTGGACCTTCTGCTGGCACTGGAAATGAGCCATCTTATACTCCCAGATACCGGTTTTCGATATCCCGGGTCAGTTCTTCCGGCTTGCCTTTCCACACAGTTGTACCCTTTTCCAGAATAATACAGTGATCGGCTATCGGTAGAAGCTCGGACAAGGTCTTGTCAACAATCAGGATTGACTGACCGGTCTCTTTCAGGCTACGCACCGCCTGCCAGATTTCCTGGCGGATTACGGGCGCAAGACCTTCGGTTGCTTCATCCAAAATCAGCAGATCCGGGTTTGTCATCAGGGCGCGGCCAACAGCCAGCATCTGTTGCTCGCCGCCAGACAGAGTGTTGGCATACTGGCTGAACCGTTCCTTGAGGCGCGGGAAAAGTGTGCTGACCCGATCAAGGGTCCAGTCACCGGTACGGGCCGCCGCAATCAGATTTTCATACACGGTCAGATTCGGAAAACAACGTCGCCCTTCCGGAACCAGTCCGATACCAAGGCGGGCAATTTTATGGGAGGGAAGTGTTTTCAGATCCTCTCCTTTAAAGACCACATCACCGCTTCGGTATTTCTCAAGCCCGCAAATGGAGGAAATGGTCGTGGTTTTTCCCATCCCGTTTCGCCCCATCAAGGCCACAACCTCTCCTTCACCGACTTCAAGATCCACACCGAAAAGTGCCTGAGAAGGTCCGTAGAAGGTTTCAATGCCTTTCACATCCAAAAGCGCACTCATGATGCTTCCTCCCCAAGATATGCCTCACGAACAAGCGGATTACCGCGAATTTCATCAACGGTCCCGGCTGCAATAATCCGTCCGTAAACCAGGACCGAAATACGGTCCGCGAGGGCAAAAACCGCATCCATATCATGCTCAACCAGCAAAATGGGGGCCTGGTGACGAAGCTGGTCAAGAAAACCTGTCAGGTTTTTAGACCCTGCCGGGCCAAGACCCGCCATTGGTTCGTCAAGCAGAAAGGCCTTGGGTTTCAGTGCAAGCGCTATGGCCACTTCCAGTTGCCGTCGTTCCCCGTGGGAAAGCTCTGCTGCCGGAATATCCGCCCGCCCTTCAAGCCCAACCTCTTTCAGCATCTGCATGGCCGGTTCAATCAGATCTGCATCTTTCTGAACCGACTTGAAGAATTTAAAACTGCTTCCCGACTTGGATTGCACGGCCAGCATCACGTTGCGAAGCGCTGAAAATTCCAGCGCCAGGGAAGAAACCTGGAAGGTCCTGCCCAATCCTGCGCGCGCGCGTTCAGCAACGCCCAGTCCCGCCAGATCCTGGTCGAGAAAATGAATGCTGCCGCTGTCAGACTGATAATCCCCGGAAATCTGTTTGATAAGCGTGGATTTGCCCGCCCCGTTAGGACCGATCAGCGCATGAATTTCCCCTTCATATAAATCAAGAGAGACATCATCAGTCGCTTTCAGGGCCCCAAAAGACTTATAGAGGTTTTTGATAGTCAGAATGGGTTTCTTATCAGCCATGACGCGCCTTTCCGGCAATAAAGCCAACAAGTCCGCCGCGCGCAAAAAGAACAACAATCAGCAAGACAGCCCCCAGGAAAAGCATCCAGTATTCGGTCATACCGCCAAAAATTGATTCAAACAGAATAAACAGGGCGGCACCAGCAACCGGACCGAACAGACGCCCCACACCTCCCAGAATGACGAAGATCATGATCTCACCGGACATATGCCAGGAAAGAGCGGAGGGATCGACGAATTTCAGAAGATCAGCCTGCAGGGCTCCGGCAAGACCGGTAATCATTGCAGAAATCACAAAAGCAACCAGACGAATATTGAACGGCGCAATACCGACAGCGGAAAGACGTTCATCATTCTGGCGCGCAGCCTGTAACGCCGCACCAAAACGGGAGTTGTTGAGCACATGAACAAGGGCGATTACCAGAAGCAGGATCACATAGGCAATTAAAAAGAAACTGATGGGATCCATTGTATTGACCCCGGGAAAGGTGTTCCTGAGATAAATAGGTAATCCATCTTCACCGCCATATGCAGGCCAGGAAATAGCGAAATAATAGATCATCTGGGCAAAGGCCAGGGTGATCATGATGAAATAGACACCACTGGTTCGCAGGCTGAAATACCCAATTAAAAGGGCGGCAAGACCGCTCACCAGCATGGCAAGGGGCCAGATTATCAGCATTTCGGTTGTCCCGTTAATTTCAAACGGGCTGAGCATAATCGGTTCGTAATTAAGAGCGTGATGCGCAAGAATACCGGCCACATATCCGCCAAGACCAAAAAAAGCGGCATGACCGAAGGACACCAGACCACCGGAGCCGAGCGCAAGATTAAGACCGACGCCGGCAAGGGCAAGAACAGCCACTCTTGTCGCCAGTGTAATTCCAAAAGGTTCATCCATTGACTGGGCGATAAAGGGGATAATCAGCAACCCGGCCGCCAGCAGGAAATTGAACCCGTTTTCTCTTGATAAATTAACCATGGGCAGGGAACAGTCCTTTCGGCTTCACAATAAGTACCAGGGCCATCAGGATGTAAATCAGCATCGTCGCGAGGGCAGATCCAACAGAATTGGCATTTACATTATCCATAAAGATCTGGAAAAATTGCGGGAGTAGAAAACGGCCCATTGTATCCACCACCCCGACAAGGATCGCGCCGACAAGCGCCCCTTTGATGGAGCCGATACCACCGATCACAATTACAACAAAGGCCAGGATCAACACCGGCTCTCCCATACCGACCTCGACAGACTGAATGGCACCGACGAGAGCACCTGCAAGCCCCGCAAGAGCGGCGCCAAGGGCGAAAACTACAGTATAAAGAAAGCGAATATCGATACCGAGCGCCGCAATCATTGCCCGGTCGGATTCGCCTGCACGGATCCGGATACCCAAACGGGTTTTTGCAATCAGCAAATAAAGCCCGACCGCGACCAGACCGCCAACCAGGATAATGGCGAGGCGATAAAGCGGATATTGTATTCCGCCCGGTAACATGACCGGTCCGGCCAGAAGCTCCGGAACATCAAGGAAAAGCGGGAAGGACCCAAAGATCCATCTTGTCCCTTCAGAGAAAATCAGGATCAGGGCGAAAGTCGCCAGAACCTGATCAAGATGGTCTCGCGTATAAAGGCGCCGAATAACGGCAATTTCAACAATTGCACCGGCTGCCGCTGCGGCCGCAATGGAAGCGGCAATCCCGAGAGAGAAAGAACCTGTTGCATTGGCAACGGTTGCACAGGCAAAGGCCCCCACCATATAAAGGGCACCATGCGCCAGGTTAATCAGGCCCATAACCCCGAAAACTAGGGTCAGACCCGCTGCCATCAGAAACAGCATTACCCCGAACTGCAAGCCGTTAAGCAACTGTTCGATAAAGAGTGCTGACGTCATACTTGATCCAGACTGGATTTGAAAAAGGTAAAAGAAGGGGTGCGAAAAAAATTCCGCACCCCGATAAGTCAGGTAAGATTACATCTTACATTTTGCAGCGTAGCTGTCCTGGTGACTTTCAAGCGCAACACCGATCACCTTATTGGTGTAGATATCACCTTCCTTGATCACCTCACGCACGTAGATTTTCTGGATCAGGTGCTGGTTGTTGCCAAATTTCAGCTTCCCGCGAGGGGAGTCAAAATCGGCTTCCTTGATAGCTGCCCGGAAAGCATCTGTATCCTTGATGCTGGCTTTCTTCATTGCAGACAGGATCAGGCTTGCAGTGTCAAACCCCTGAACCGCGTAAAGCGAAGGAAGACGACCATATTCTTTCTTGAAGGCTTCAACAAAGGTCTTGTTGCCCGGGAAGTCCAGATCTTTTGACCAGTGAGAGGTATTCTGTGCACCAACAGCATTCTGGCCAACCGCTTTCAGAATGCCCTGATCGAAGGAGAAGGCAGGACCCATGACCGGAATGTTCACGCCGGACTGTGCATATTGCTTCATGAAGGCAATCCCCATACCGCCTGGCAGGAAGACGAACACATTATCTGCACCGGATGCGCGGATCTGGGCAATTTCAGCCGCGTAATCTTTCTGGCCGAGCTTTGTATACACTTCCGCCGCAAGTTCTCCTTTATAGAAGCGCTTGTAGCCGTTCAGGAAATCTCGGCCTGCCGGATAGTTTGGCGCCATGATGAAGGTTTTCTTCAGGCCGGTTTTATTGGCATAGGCCCCCATGCCTTCCGACATAATATCATTCTGGAAAGACGCATTGAAATAGTTCGGATGGCAGCCCCGTCCAGCAAGCTGGGAAGGACCGGCATTTGGTGAAATATAGATTTTACCCTGGTTTACAGCGCTTGGAACAACCGCCATGGCGAGGTTTGACCAGATAATCCCTGTCAGGATATCAACCTTTTCGCTCTGGATCATTTTATCGGCGATCTGTACAGCAAGCGCAGGCTTGCGAGCATCATCTTCAACAACAACGCTGAGATCCTTGTTGCCGGACTGCTTCACAGCCAGCATAAATCCGTCACGCACATCAATGCCAAGGCCTGAACCGCCCCCGGACAATGTCGTGATCATTCCGACTTTTACAGATTCCGCCATTGCAGAACCGGCAATCATCGACAGGCCGACAAGACCCGCACCCAATATTGACTTGATTTTCATCCAACTCACTCCCTTGCTAGAAATAGTTTTTAACACCCTTTTGGTTCGTTCCTCGAACCTGATTTTGTTATCCGCAGAGTGCCGTTACCCCTGCCCCTCACGCAACCGAAATCTTTGTATTTTTCCGGTTTGTGTTTTGGGCAGTTCTGAAACGAACACCACTGACCGCGGATATTTATAGGGTGCTAGTTTGGACTTAACATGATCTTGAAGCAATTTTTTTTGTGCATTATTTTGCTCATTTCTATCATTTAGCACCACATAAGCTTCTACAATTTGGCCTCTTTCACTGTCAGGAACGCCGATAACAGCGCATTCTGAAACGGATTCATGAGCTAAAAGTGCAGCTTCTACCTCGGGTCCAGCTATATTATACCCTGACGATATAATCATATCATCTGATCGGGCCGCAAAGTGGAAATATCCTGCCTCATCGACAAAAAACGAATCACCTGTAAGGTTCCATCCACTCTTGACATAGCTCGCTTGACGATTATCATTCAAATATCTGCAACCCGTAGGACCCCTTACGGCCAGTCGTCCTACCTCTCCATCCGGAACTTCTTTCATATTTTCATCGACAATCATGGCTTCATAGCCGGTCACAGGCTTACCTGTACACGCTGCTTTGGAATCGCCAAAACGGTTCGAGATAAAAATATGGAGCATCTCGGTTGAACCGATCCCGTCCAGCATCGGCTTGCCGGTTTTCTCGAGCCATTCCTCATATACCGGTGCAGGCAGGGTTTCTCCTGCTGATACAGCCGCGCGCAAAGAAGAGAGATCGGCCCCTTCATCCATGGCCTGCATCATTACCCGATACGCCGTTGGGGCCGTAAAGCAGATCGTCGCCTTATAGGTTTCAATGATATCAATCATGTCCGGCGGCGCCGCTTTTTCAAGCAAGGTGGCCGCTGCGCCAAATCTGAGCGGGAAGATAGCGAGCCCGCCAAGCCCGAAAGTAAAGGCCAGCGGCGGTGATCCAACAAAGATATCCTCAGATGTCACGCCCAATATCTCTTTTGCATACCCATCGGCGATGACCAGAAGATCCCGATGAAAATGCATGGTCGCTTTCGGCTCTCCTGTCGTTCCGGAGGTAAAACCGAGAAGCGCGACATCATCCCGACCGGTTCGAACCGCATCGAAACGCACGGATTTGTTGAGCGCGATGCGGTCAAGCTCAGCATCAAAATTGGCGGTACCGTCAAACCCGACAACTTTCTCAAGATACTGGCTGGTTTTCGCGCAGGCGACCAGCTCATCCATCAGACGGGTATCACAAAGAGCCAGGGTTATCCGGGCCTTGTCGACGATCTGGGTAAGCTCACCGGTCCTGAGCATGGGCATGCTATTCACCACAACAGCCCCCGCCTTTGTTGCAGCCAGCCAGCAGGCAACCATGGCCGGATTGTTGGCGGAGCGGATCAGAACCCTGTTTCCAGGTTTGACGCCATAATCTTCCACCAGCGCATGGGCCAGGCGATTGGTCCAGTCTGACAATTCCTTATAGGTAC
>JAKSCD010000227.1 GCA_022360775.1 Sneathiellales bacterium
CTTTCGGGCCGCCTTCATCGTCTTGTGCGGGATGCTCGCCATGGCCGGCACCGGCGCGGCGGAAGAGCGTCCCGTCGGCCTGACGCCGCATCTCTACAATCCGCCGCCCACGCTGTCGGGCGCCCGCCTGCAGGGCGCGCGGTCCTACGAGACCCGGTTGAAGGGCGAAATCCAGCGCCTGGAGCGGCGTCAGGATACCCGCGATCTGCGCCGGCTCAACCGGACCCGCCAGGAAGCCGCCCGGCTGCGCCAGTCACTGCGCAGCGCGAGCCGTCCCAGCTTCTCGCGCCGGCCGGTGGTCGGGGTCGTCCGCACCCGGCGGTAGCGCTATTCGCCGGCAGGTCGACGCCGGTAGCGGGCCGACCAGAACATCAGCCAGCCGATCAGCCCCAGGAGCAGCACGATCACCAGCCAGCCGACCCGCGGGCCGAACGGGCAGCGCGAGTCCGCGGGCGGCAGCCAGGGCCCCGCGCGGCGGGACAGCAGCACGTGCCCCAGCGGGGCGATCCAGAAGACGAACAGGAAGATCCAGGCGGCGGTCGGGCTCATCGCCGCCATTCTGCGCGATCTCGGACGCTCTGTCCTGCGGAAACGCTGCCTGTCGTGCCGTCGCCATTATCCGCACGTACGTTTGTACGCGACTATGCGGCTTGCTCCTGCATCCGGGAATCAACTTAGAATCCAAGGTTTTCGATGCCTTAGGAGGCGGAGCGGTACGGTATCGTACGTATTGGTGGCTTGCGTGCGCACCCGACGATCGTACGTATAGTGTCGTACGCTATGCCATCACCCGGCCCGCGCTCCTGCTGCCGACCCATCCCGATCCGCGGCGCAACGCGCACGTCCGGGCGTTCCTCGATGTCATGGCGGCGGCGCTGGTCGGGAAATGCCATCGTCTCGAGGGCGGGTGCCCCAGTGCCGGGTGATGAGCCGGGCCCCGAGCCCATAGGTGAAATAGGCCCAGACCCAGTTGATGAAGATCATCAGCCGGGCGCGGAATCCGATCAGGAAGTAGATGTGCACCAGGCCCCAGAACATCCAGGCCAGCCAGCCGGTGAGCTTGATCCAGTGCAGGTTGGCAACCGCCGCGCCGCGGCCGATGGTGGCCAGCATGCCTTCGTCCCGGTAGCGGAACGGGTCCGGCGACGGTCCGGCGGCGGCACGCCGGCCGATCAGATCGGCAACGAAGACGCCCTGTTGCTTGGCCACGGGGGCAACCGCCGGCAGCGGCGCTTCGCCCGCCGGTTCGTAGCAGGCGGCATCGCCGATCACGAAGACCTCGGGATGTCCGGGCACGGAGAGGTCCGCCGCGACCCGGATGCGCCCGGCCCGGTCCGTCTCGGCCTGGAGCCAGTCACCCACGAAGGCCGCCCGGGTGCCCGCCGCCCAGAGCACGTTCGCGGACGGGATGGTGGCGCCGTTCGCCAGGACGACGCCGTCCTCGCGGATGTCCTCGACGGGGGTTCCGAGCCGCACCGTGACGCCGAGCCGCGCCAGGGCGCGGGCCGCGAAGGCGGTCAGA
>JAKSCD010000538.1 GCA_022360775.1 Sneathiellales bacterium
AGAGGGTAATCTCGCCACCCTTACCATTAGCGAGAATATGCAAAAAATTGTTTTTGCAGATGTTCTTGATCCGGGTGTTAATGAATTGCAGGCACTGGCTGACAAAGTTGTAGTGGCCGACGAATCCTGATGGGGTGTCATGTAATTTACGGGTGAAAGAGACAAAAAACATCTCTTCTCTCCCGCAGAGAGGAAATCTTGCGTTTTCCCGGAAATTTGTCTTGTGCAGTGCGTCAATTAGAGGCACTTTTAACGCAGGGATATCCAATGCCTTCCCATGAAGGCGGATCCAATATTTGATTGATGATCACGAATAAGAACAGATGTTCTTGTTCTGCAAAGCAGTGTCTTAATCAAAAACAACAAACAACACGGGAGCTTTATTGTGTTAGATAAACGCAAATTCTATATTAATGGTCAATGGGTTGACCCGGTAAAAGCAAACGATCTTGATGTTATTAATCCTTCAACTGAAGACGTTTGCGCGGTCATTTCCATTGGCGGACAAGAAGATACAGATGCCGCTGTAAAGGCAGCAAATGATGCCTTTATTTCCTGGAGTGAGACATCGGCGGAAGAGCGGATTGCAAAAATCGAGAAGCTCGCCGACGTTTATAAGAACCGAATGGCTGAAATGGGTGAAGCTATTTCCCTTGAAATGGGCGCCCCTATATCCCTGGCGCAAACTGCACAAGCCGGGTCCGGTTACTCTCATATCAAAAACTTCATTCGCGCCTTCAAGGCTTTTGACTTTGATCAGGAACTTGGATCTCACGCCCCGACTGATCGCATCCTGTATGAGCCGGTTGGTGTCTGTGGATTGATTACTCCCTGGAACTGGCCAATGAACCAGGTGACGTTGAAAGCAATCCCGGCAATGGCTGTTGGTTGTACGGTTGTTCTGAAGCCTTCTGAAATTGCGCCACTTTCTTCAATGCTGTTCGCAGAATTTGTTGATGAAGCAGGCATTCCTGCAGGTGTCTTCAATCTGGTGAACGGTGATGGTATGGGTGTTGGCACGCAGCTATCCGGCCATGAAGATGTCGATATGATCTCCTTCACAGGGTCCACACGGGCCGGTATCGCTATTTCTAAAAATGCAGCGGATACTGTGAAACGTGTTTCTCTTGAACTTGGCGGTAAAGGC
>JAKSCD010000115.1 GCA_022360775.1 Sneathiellales bacterium
TGTCCTGCTCAAGGGGACACGGATGGGACTAATTGCCCGCGGCACCATGCAGGGATCGGATATCGCGGCTGCGCTTGGATATAGTCCTGATCGTATCTATATGGTGACATTTTTCTGTGGCTCAGCTCTTTCAGGACTGGCCGGGGCAGTTCTAGCACCGCTCGTCGGGCTGGTACCGACTTCCGGCGGTGCTTATATTGCGAAAGCCTTTATTACTGTGATCGCCGGTGGTCCATCGCTCATTACGGGCCTCGCCAGCAGTTCCGGTTTCTTTGGCCTGGTCAATCAGATCTTTACGTTCAGTATTTCGCCGGTCATTGGCGAGGTCGCGCTGCTGATTTCTGCCGTTATCCTTCTGCGTCTTCTTCCGCAAGGCGTAACCGGTAAGTTTTTCAAGGGGAAGATGTGATGCATAATGCCCTTGGAAAACAGGATGGCGTCGCTCTTTTGGTGGCTTTGGTCCTGATGTGGGTGATGCCGCAGATTATAGGCACCTATACACTCACCTTACTTGTGATTTACGGCATGCTCGGCTTGAGTCTTGGGCTGATCTGGGGGTTCGGGGGGATCCTTTGTTTCGGGCAGGCGGCTTTTTTCGGGCTTGGGGCCTACACCTATGCGATTGCTGCCATCAATATGGGGGAGAGCACGGGCCCGATGCTTCTGGCGATCCTGGTTCCCTCCCTGTTTGCCGCCTTGCTCGGGGCGATGATGTTCTATGGCCGCCTCACGGATGTGTATCTTGGAGTTATTACGCTTGTCGTTACCTTGATCCTGTTCCGCTTTGTCAACTCGACGGCCGGCCCTCAATATGTGATCGGAGAAGCAAGGCTTGGTGGATTTAACGGCATTCCCGGATTTCATACCCTGAATATTCCAGGTCAGCCCGATGCCTTCATCTGGGGGGATGGATTATATTTTGTTTGCGCTTTTGCCTTACTGATTGTCTATTTTCTGGTGACCTGGCTCTTGCGATCCTCCTTTGGCCGAATAGCCATCGGCATTCGGGAGAATGAGACCCGCGTTTCCCTTATGGGATATGATGTCAGAGCACGGAAAACAATTCTCTTTGCCATCGGGGCCGCAATCGCCGGGCTTGCCGGGGCCTTGTTTGCAAACTGGGGAGAAATCGTAACCCCCGGGCTCTTTAGCCTTGGACAATCTGCCGAAATCATCATCTGGTGTATCGTAGGAGGTCTGGGAACCCGTTTTGGCCCCATCATAGGAGCAGCGGGTCTTGCTTATCTCAAATTCCTTCTCGGGCAGCAAACCCTTATCGACAACACATTGATTACCGGCATTATTCTGGTGTTTTTCGTGCTGTTCCTCCCCAAAGGTATCGTCCCTGCTATCGCTGCCATCTGGCGAGCCAGCATTGGCCGCCGGGCTGCCCGTACCTCTTCAAATCGTCGACAGTTAAGAAAGGCACGGAACGTCAATGGCTGAAACTGTTCTGGAGACTGTTGGTTTGACCATGCGATTTGGTGGCGTCGTTGCATCCAACAACGTGAATTTTTCGCTTAAAGCCGGTGAATTGCGTTGCCTGATTGGCCCGAATGGCGCCGGAAAGTCGACTTTTTTTAAATGTGTCACCGGATTGCATAAACCAAGCGAAGGGCAGGTTTTCATGCGAGGGCAGGAAACAACAGGCTGGCATCCCCATGAGATTGCAGCGCTTGGGGTGGGCATCAAGACACAGGTACCCAATGTCATGGACGGCCTGACTGTGTTTGAAAATATCTGGATGGCGGGACGCCGGTTTATGCCTTCAAAAGAGGCGGCCCATAAAGCCCATGAGGTGATTGACCGGCTTGCTCTGGGGGCTATTGCACAAGCGGAACTCGGCAGATTGGCCCATGGAGAGCGGCAACGGGTGGAGCTTGGTCTGGTTGTCGTCGCAGATCCCTGGCTGGTTCTGCTTGATGAGCCCGCTGCGGGTATGGCTGCAGATGATGGGGATCGTATGGCGGAGATCATCCATGAAATGACCAGGAGGGCCGCCGTTGTCATTGTCGAGCATGATATGCAGTTCATTCGCTCGATCGCGTCAACTGTCACAGTCTTTCATCGGGGCTCCGTTCTTATGGAGGATCATGTGGATGCTGTGATGTCAGATCCTGTGGTGCGAAATGTCTATCTTGGGAAAAAAGCGTCATGAGTGAGCCGGAAAAACCAGTTGTTCTGGATGTGAAGGGTTTGTCGGGCGGTTATGGAAAAGTCCCTGTTCTGCACGGTATTGATTTTTCAGTCCTTGAAAATGAAGTGATTGGCATTCTGGGCCATAATGGCATGGGAAAATCCACCCTGCTTAAAACAGCGATGGGTTTTTTGTCAGCCACATCAGGTACATTGCGGTTCCATGGTACGGAAATCACGCGCCTGGCCCCGAATGAACGGGCGGGTCTGGGTATTGGATATGTGCCCCAGGGACGCGGTATTTTTCCTCAGCTTAGCGTCCGGGACAATTTGCGCTTCGCCTGGCATGACTATTCAGGGGACAGCGAAGACCGTGTTATGGATAGCGTTCTGGCGGATTTTCCGAGGCTGCTGCCGCTTCTGAACCGGGAAGGGGGCACCTTGTCCGGCGGGGAACAGCAATTGCTGGCATTGGCCCGTTGCCTGATGGGAGATCCGGAATTTCTCCTTCTTGATGAGCCAACCGAGGGTATTCAGCCTTCTATTATCGAGGAAATGGCGGAGACCTTATTGAAACTTCGCGAGGACCGTGGTCTGTCGATCCTTCTGGTGGAACAGAATTTTGACTTTATCGCCGATTTGTCTGATCGCGTGCTGGTTATGGAGCGTGGCCGTATCACTGGAGCTCTCAGCCGGGAAGAGCTTTCTGATCAGGCGAAAGTAGATCAGTTTCTCGGTTTCGGTGCTGCTCGTTCCACCCGCAGTAGCAGCCCTGCCCGAACGCCTTCTGACACCTCTTCCTCTACGACAAAACCCACCCGGAAAACCAATCCCACACCTGACCGGTACGAGGCCAGTACTCCTTCGGCCGGCTCACAAAATGCAGTGACCAACATGACGATAAAACGCCCGACACTTTCTCAAATGCGCACAATGGCCGAGCGGTTTGGCATGAGCCTGACGGATGAAGAGCTCGCTGAATATAGTGAAATCATCGAGCCTTATCTGCAAGCATATGATCGGCTGGATATGACCCCGGATTACCTGCCGGAAGTCCGTTATCCAAGAGCCCCCGGTTATCATCCGGATGTCACGGATAATCCGCTAAATGCATGGTATGTGAAAACGGAAGTGAAAGGTGCCATGGATGGCCCCTTGCGCGGAAAGCGGATCGCCTTAAAAGATACCATATGCCTGGCGGGCGTCCCCATGATGAACGGATCTTCCATCATGGAAGGATACACCCCAGAAATTGACGCAACTATTGTGACCCGGATGCTGGATGCGGGGGCTGTCATTGCGGGCAAGGCGCATTGTGAGAATTTCTGCCTGTCCGGGGGGTCTCACACAAATGCGAAGGGGCCTATCCATAACCCCTGGAAACGAGGATATATGGCTGGAGGGTCCTCGGGAGGATCCGCAGCGCTTGTCGCCGCCGGGGAGGTTGATATGGCAATTGCAGGGGATCAGGGTGGATCGATCCGCATCCCTTCCTCAAACTGTGGTGTCTATGGGATGAAAGCGACACATGGCCTTGTCCCCTATTCCGGTGTCATGCCGATTGAACAGACAATTGATCATGTTGGACCGGTCACCAATACGGTTGCGGATAACGCTCTGCTTCTGGAGGTGCTCGCAGGCGAGGACGGTCTGGATCCGCGCCAGTACAACGTGAAGACCGACAACTACACGGCGGCGGTGAACCGCGGCGTGGGCGGCCTGCGCATCGGCGTGGTGAAAGAGGGCTTCGGCCGTGAGGAATCCGAGCGCGACGTCGATGACGCCAACCGTGCGGCCGCCGAGAAA
>JAKSCD010000151.1 GCA_022360775.1 Sneathiellales bacterium
AATGTATGTGCGCAGGCCATGGACGTTGGTGCAACGACACCAATGCTCTGGGGCTTCGTCGAACGTGAAACGCTTATGGAATTTTATGAGCGTGTGTGCGGTGCCCGTATGCATGCTGCTTATTTCCGTGTTGGCGGCGTTCATCAGGATTTGCCAGCAGGTCTTGAAAAAGACATTCGCACCTTTATTGATCATTTCCCAAGCGTTCTTGATGATATCGAGACATTGCTGACTGAAAACCGGATTTTCAAGCAGCGTAACGTGAATATCGGTGTCGTGACCGAAGAAGAGGCTATGGCCTGGGGCTTTTCCGGCGTTATGTTGCGGTCCACAGGTCTTCCCTGGGATATTCGCAAAGCGCAGCCTTATGATGTCTATGGCGAGCTGGATTTTGACATTCCGGTGGGTCTGAACGGTGACTGCTATGACCGTTATCACATGCGTCTTGAGGAAATGCGTCAGTCTTTGAAAATCATGACGCAATGCCTGGATAAAATGCCGGAAGGCCCCGTTCTCAGTACAGATCCGAAAATCGCGCCGCCGCGCCGGACTGATATGAAGACGTCCATGGAAGCGCTGATCAATCACTTCAAGCATTACACGGAAGGCGTTCGTGTTCCTGCCGGTGAAACCTATACCGCCATTGAAGCTCCGAAAGGGGAGCTGGGTGTGTATCTGGTCGCTGATGGCAGCAGCAAGCCTTATCGCTGTAAGGTGAGAGCCCCTGGATTTGCCCATTTGCAAGGTATGGATTTCCTTACCAAAGGGCATATGCTGGCAGATGCCTCTGCAATTCTTGGTAGTTTGGATATCGTATTTGGTGAGGTGGACCGATGAGTCAGGTCATTAAAACCGGTAAGCCGTTTGAATTTACGCCGGAAAATATTGAGAAGGCCAAGGTCTTTATCGCGAAATATCCGGAAGGGCGCCAGCAAAGTGCGGTTATGCCGCTTCTGGATCTCGCCCAGCGCCAGAATGAAAACTGGCTCTCCCGGGAATGTATTGAATATGTCGGTGAGTATTTAAGCGTACCTTACATGCGTGTGCTGGAAGTGGCTTCCTTTTACACGATGTATAACCTCAAACCGGTCGGTAAATACTTCCTGCAGCTTTGCCGGACAACGCCCTGCTGGCTGCGCGGCTCCGATAATCTGGAGCGGGTTTGCAAAAACAAACTGGGTATTGCCAATGGCGAAACATCGGAAGATGGAAAATTCACACTTCTGGAAGTCGAATGCCTTGGGGCTTGTGTGAATGCACCGGTCGTTCAGGTCAATGATGATTTCTATGAAGACCTGAATGCAGAGAATTTCGAAGCTTTGCTCGACAAGCTGGCAAAAGATGACGTTCCTGACCACGGACCGCAGATTGATCGCATCAATTCTGCACCGGAAGGCGGACCAACGACATTGCTTGAAAAAGCGGGAGATGCCTGATGCTTAAAGACCAGGATCGTATTTTTACCAATCTTTATGGTCAGCAGGACTGGCGTCTTGCCGGCGCAAAAGCCCGCGGTGTCTGGGATAACACCAAAAAGCTTTTGGAAATCGGCCAGGATGAAATTATTGAACAGATCAAGTCCAGTGGCCTTCGCGGGCGCGGTGGCGCAGGCTTCCCGACGGGTCTTAAATGGTCTTTCATGCCAAAAGAATCAGATGGTCGTCCAAACTATCTGATTGTTAATGCTGACGAATCCGAACCCGGAACCTGTAAGGACCGCGAGATCATGCGGTTTGATCCGCATCGTCTGCTGGAAGGCTGTCTGGTTGCCGGTTTCGCCATGCGCGCTGTCGCGGCCTATATCTATATTCGCGGTGAGTTTGTGAATGAAGCCATTCATCTGAACGCCGCTATTGATGAAGCCCGGGAGGCAGGGCTGATCGGTAAGAATGCCTGCGGCAGCGGATATGATTTCGACATTTTTGTCCATCGCGGGGCGGGTGCCTATATCTGCGGTGAAGAAACCGCCCTTATTGAAAGTCTGGAAGGCAATAAAGGTCAGCCGCGGCTGAAACCTCCTTTCCCTGCCAATGTCGGTGCCTGGGGATGTCCTTCAACAGTAAACAATGTGGAAAGCATTGCTGTTGGCCCTGAAATCCTGCGCAGAAGTGCGGACTGGTTTGCCGGACTTGGACGTCCAAACAATACCGGAACCAAGCTTTTCTGTATCTCCGGCCATGTGAACACACCCTGTAACGTGGAAGAGGAAATGGGCATTCCGTTAAAAGAGCTGATTGAAAAGCATGCGGGCGGTGTCCGCGGTGGTTGGGACAATCTTCTTGCGGTTATTCCGGGCGGATCTTCCGTTCCTTTGCTGCCCAAAAGCATTTGCGATGATGTTCTGATGGATTTTGACAGCTTGCGCGAAGTGCAAAGCGGACTCGGAACAGCTGCGGTTATCGTTATGGATAAATCCACTGATGTGATTCAGGCGATTGAACGTCTTTCTCACTTCTATAAGCATGAAAGCTGCGGTCAGTGTACTCCTTGCCGTGAAGGTACAGGCTGGATGTGGCGTGTGATGCAGCGTCTGGTGACAGGCGATGCAGAAATCGAGGAAATCGACATGCTTATCGATGTTTCAAAACGGATTGAAGGTCATACGATCTGCGCATTGGGTGATGCGGCAGCATGGCCTATCCAGGGACTGATCCGCCACTTCCGCCCGGTTGTGGAAGAGCGGATTAAAAGCAAAAAGGCTGCGAACGCGGCCTGATTGGCACGCTACTTGAGGAGCGAAGAATGCCGACACTTACAGTAGACGGTGTAGAAATCACAGTAGAAGATGGTGCAACCATCCTTCAGGCCTGTGAAGAAGCTGGAGCGGAAATTCCGCGTTTTTGTTACCACGAACGCCTGTCGATCGCGGGTAACTGCCGCATGTGCCTTGTGGAAATGGAAAAAGCGCCGAAACTGGTCGCTTCCTGTGCCATGCCTGCAGGTGATGGTATGGTTATCCATACCAATACCGAAAAAGTAAAAAATGGCCGTGAAGGCGCCATGGAATTCCTGCTGATCAACCATCCGCTGGATTGTCCGATTTGTGACCAGGGCGGTGAATGTGATCTTCAGGATCAGTCCATGACTTATGGCGCGGGGAACAGCCGGTATCTGGAACATAAACGCGCTGTTAAAGACAAGGATATGGGACCGCTGGTCAGTATGACCATGACGCGCTGTATCCACTGTACCCGCTGTGTACGTTTTGCAACCGAAGTTGCCGGCGTGAATGAGCTGGGTGCGCTTAACCGCGGAGAAAACACTGAAATTGCGACTTACCTGGAAGAAGCCCTGAATTCGGAGCTTTCCGGTAACGTGATTGATCTTTGCCCGGTTGGTGCGCTGACCTCAAAGCCATATGCTTTTACCGCCCGTCCCTGGGAGCTTCGTAAAACGGAAAGTGTCGATGTTCTGGATGCAGTGGGCGCCAGTATTCGCGTGGATACCAAAGGGCAGGAAGTCATGCGCATCCTGCCTCGTTTGAACGAGGACGTGAATGAAGAATGGCTGTCTGACAGATCCCGTTTCTCTTATGACGGACTGAAGCGCCAGCGTCTGGATACGCCTTATCTTCGTAAAGACGGCAAGCTGCAGGCTGTTGGCTGGTCCGAAGCCCTTGCTGTAGTTGCTGATAAACTGAACGGTACAGATGCTTCGAAAATCGGTGCCATCGCTGGTGATCTGGCCTGCGCCGAAAGCATGATGGCGCTTAAGGATCTCATGGCTGCTTATGAGGCCCCGAACCTTGATTGCCGTCAGGATGGTGCAAAGCTCGATGCTTCAATTCGTGCTTCTTATCTCTTTAATTCAACAATTGCAGGGATTGAGGATGCGGATGCCCTTCTGATTGTGGGATCAAATCCACGTGTTGAAGCCTCACTCATTAATGCCCGTATCCGCAAACGCTGGAAAAAAGGTCACTTCCCGATTGCGCTGATTGGCGAAAAGGTTGATCTGACCTATGCACATGACTATCTGGGCGCCGGTGCAGCGACTTTAAAAGAGGTTGCCGAAGGCAAGCATTCTTTCTCAGAAACACTCAAAAAAGCGGAACGCCCGATGATCATCGTCGGGCAGGGAGCCCTCTCTCGTGAAGACGGAGACGCCATTCTCGCGCTCGCCAGGAAAATTGCGGATGACACCGGAATGATTGCGGGGGACTGGAACGGCTTTAACATTCTGCATACCGCCGCAGCGCGGGTCGCTGGCCTGGATCTCGGTCTCGTACCGGCTGAAGGCGGCAAATCCACAATTGAAATGCTGGATGCTGCAGCAAGCGGT
>JAKSCD010000127.1 GCA_022360775.1 Sneathiellales bacterium
GCCGGTCATGATATCGTCGGAAACAAGCTCCTCCCGATCCATGACAGCTTTTGCCTGTTTGCCAATCTCTGTCCCGGCGGCAACGGCAGCGCGTAGCATGTCACCGGTTGAAAGTTGGATCAGCCCGCGCGCCTCTTCCAGGCGCTGCGCCTGGGTGCCTTTTCCTGCACCCGGTGCCCCCAACAGAATTAAAATCATTTACGCCGCCCCCCAAGTTTGGATTTTTTAATAAGCCCATCATACTGGTGCGCCAGCAGATGGCTTTGAATTTGGGCGACTGTATCCATGGTCACAGACACAACAATCAGCAAGGATGTGCCGCCGAAATAGAAAGGTACTGCCCATTGGGATACCAGAATTTCTGGCAGGATACAAACAAGCGACAAATAAGCTGCACCAACAACGGTCAAACGGGTCAGCACATAATCCAGATATTCTGCGGTTCTTTTCCCCGGGCGCATGCCTGGAACAAAACCACCATTTTTCTTAAGGTTGTCTGCTGTCTCGTCCGGATTGAAAACAACCGCAGTGTAGAAGAAACAGAAGAAGACAATCCCTACAATATAGAGCAGCATATAAAGTGGCTGCCCACGACCTAACAGCGTTGTCACCGTGATGAGCCAGTCCGGTCCTGTTCCTGAGGAAAAGCCAGCGACTGTAATCGGCATCAAAAGCAACGATGACGCAAAAATCGGCGGGATAACACCTGCGGTATTCAGTTTCAACGGCAGATGCGAATTCTGTCCACCATATGTTTTATTCCCGCGCTGGCGTTTTGGATACTGAACCAATACACGGCGCTGTGCCCGTTCCATAAAGACGATGAAAGCAATCACTGCAACAGACATAATCAGCAGGAACAGAATAATCCAGGTCGCCAATTCGCCTGTACGGCCAAGTTCCAGAGTTCCGACAAGCGCGCTTGGAAGCGCAGCAACAATACCTGCAAAAATGATCAGGGAGATACCGTTACCTACACCACGTGCTGTAATCTGCTCACCCAGCCACATCAGGAACATGGTTCCGCCAACCAGCGTGATAACTGTGGTGACGCGGAAATAAAGGCCTGGATTGTCAACAGCCGCCTGTCCCGTGGAAAGGGACATTCCTTCGAGCCCAACCGCAAGGCCATATCCCTGCAGGGCTGCCAGAAGGACAGTGCCGTATCGTGTATATTGATTGATCTTTTTACGTCCCTGCTCGCCTTCTTTCTTGAGCTGGGCCATCTGCGGCGAGATGGATGTCATCAGCTGCATGATGATCGAGGCAGAGATGTAAGGCATGATGGTCAATGCAAAGATGGTCATACGCCCGAGCGCACCCCCTGCAAACACATCAAACATACCGAAAATGCCACCGGAGTTCTGCTGGAAGATATCTGCAAGAACAGTCGGATCCACACCTGGTACCGGAATATAGGTACCAATGCGATAAACAATCAGCGCAAAAAGCGTGAACCACAAACGCTTCTTCAGCTCGGTTGCTTTCGAGAAAGCACCAAAGCTCATATTCGAAGCCATTTGTTCTGCTGCAGACGCCATTTAATGATACTCCAGTTGAAGAAGGGCAGTCATGACGACTGCCCTAACGCATTCCTTATTCGGCTTTTGCGGCAGCTGGTGCTGTAATCGTGACAGAACCACCTGCTTTTTCAACAGCTTCAACAGCTGATTTAGAGGCTCCTGAAACTTCAAAGCTCGCTTTGGTTTTCAGTTCCCCTTTGGCCAGCAGACGAACACCGTCTACGACCTTGCCCACAACGCCGGCTTCCTGAAGAGCGGCGATTGTGATTGTTTCTTTGGCATTCAGTTTACCAGCATCAATCGCTTCCTGAACCCGACCGAGATTTGCAACAGCGAATTCCTTGCGGAAAATGTTGTTGAAGCCCCGTTTCGGCAGACGGCGATGAATAGGCATCTGACCACCTTCAAAGCCTTTGATCGCGACACCAGAACGGGATTTCTGACCCTTCTGACCAGCACCGGAAGTTTTACCTTTACCGGAACCGATACCACGACCAACACGCTTGCGGTCTTTTACTGCACCTGCATTATCGGCTAATTCGTTCAAACGCATTTTCTAATTCCTTTTCCTACGGGCCTGCCTTAAGAGGCTTCTTCGACCCGCACGAGGTGGTGAACTTTTTGGATCATACCCCGAATAGACGGAGTATCTTCCAGCTCAACCGTGCGGTGCATCTTGTTCAGACCAAGTCCGACCAGAGTGGCACGCTGTGATTTGTGCCGTCCGATCGGGCTACCGGTTTGTGTCACTTTTACAGTCGCTTTTGCCTTAGCCATCTGCACTCTCCTTCGCGGCGTCATTTGAGCGACGACCGACGATTTCGGATACTTTCTTACCACGTTTGGCCGCAACCTGACGTGGAGAGGTCATGTTTTTCAGAGCCTCGAAAGTCGCCTTCACCATGTTATATGGGTTGGAAGTACCGACAGATTTAGTCACAACGTCTTGAACACCCAGTGTTTCGAAGACAGCACGCATTGGACCACCGGCGATAATACCAGTACCCGGAGGTGCTGAACGAAGAACCACATGGCCTGCGCCGAAATGGCCTTTAACATCATGGTGCAGTGTCCGGCCTTCACGAAGGGGAACACGAACCATGTTCCGCTTTGCAGCTTCTGTTGCCTTACGAATGGCTTCAGGAACCTCACGGGCCTTACCGTGACCGTAGCCGACACGACCTTTCTGGTCACCGGCAACAACCAGGGCAGCAAAACCGAAGCGGCGACCACCTTTAACAACCTTGGCCACACGATTGATGTGGAC
>JAKSCD010000338.1 GCA_022360775.1 Sneathiellales bacterium
ATTGATGTCACCTGTCCAGCTTCTGTAGGCATCACTATATCCCTGCGACAGAAGTTGCCTGAAACGATTGCGACTTTCCGGCTGGGTCAGGGCATCGCCTTCCCAGGCTTTTGGATCGTAGCAGTCTTCATCTTGCGGGATGACATTATAGTCACCAGCAAGAACAACAGGAATTTCCTGCTCCAGTAATTTTTTGGCACGCTTGATTAGTAAATCCATCCATCCAAGCTTGTAGGGAAATTTTTCCGTATCAATCGGATTGCCATTGGGGAGATAAATAGAGGCAACGCGAACTCCCTTGATGGTCGCTTCCATATAGCGGGCCTGTTCATCCTCATCATTTTCGGGAAGGCGACGAAGAATGTCATTCATCGGATGCTTGGAAAGAATGGCAACGCCGTTATAGCTTTTTTGTCCATGGGTTTCCACATGATAGCCCAGCGCTTCTATTTCCTCTCTCGGGAATTGCTCATCGACCGTTTTCAGTTCCTGCAGGCATAGAACATCCGGGCCTTCTTCCTGCAGATATTCAACAAGACGGGGAAGGCGGGCTTTAACGGAATTCACATTCCAGCTGGCAATTTTCATAATTTATCCCTGCAGTAACGGTACATCGGTCAGAACCATTGATGCCGCCTTTTGCAAAGGATTGCAAGGAAGGCTTTTTTTAGACCGAGAAGGAGGAACCGCAGGAGCAGGAAGCTGTTGCGTTAGGGTTCTTGATTTGAAAAGCGGCGCCAATCAGGTCACTGACATAATCCACTTCTGATCCGGCAAGATAGAGGAGCGAAATGCTATCCACCAAAAGTGTTGCCCCCTTATTTTCCACAACAGTATCATCATCATTGCGGGTATCTTCCAGATCAAAGCTGTATTGAAAGCCTGAGCAACCGCCGCCATTTACAGCAACACGGAGCATTTTTTTATCAGACTTCAGTTCGTCCACAATGGCATTAATCCGATCTGCGGCCATATCGGTAAGTTTTACCGGGGGGTCTGTCGTGTCTGTCGCGAACATAAGCTCTCCAATACCAACAACAAAAAGCTGCTTCATCCTGTCAAGATACTGGACCCTGACCGTTATTGATGTATTAATCCTGACAGGATTTGTCAATCTGTGCCAGAGGATCTGTCTTTAGCAGCTATGAGCGAAAATTATCTTAACACAATTCGAGCCTGTCTTGAGGATCTTTATCGTAGCAGTGTTACAGAAGGCGCGGAAATTAAACAAGATCGGGAAATACTCACCCTCAGGCCTCCAAAAAATCCAGAGCATGGAGATCTCTGCAGCAATATTCTGCTTTTGTTGCAAACAGATCAAAATGAGGAAAATAGTGAAAAAGACGAGATTGTTGACACAATCTCCAGCCTTGATTGCGTGAGCAAGGTAGATGTTGAAAGCAACGGATATTTGAATATTCAGTTGAAAGAGCAGGATTTATGGGTTTGCATTGCCGGAATGCTTGGAGATTTGTCGGAGCTTTATGCATCCACTGATAAAGCTGAAATCACACTTCCCTATCCAAAGGAGATTAAGGGGCTTGCGCCGGCCAGACAGAAGTGGAATGCAGAGGCCCTTGCTAGACTGGCAGAAAAAACGGGAAGTACAGTTCATTTCGTTGATCAGGAATATGAAGGAAATGCCGGTTTTCCCTATGAAACAGCACTTTCCAAATGCGGCGAGCAATCGGTCCGTGTTGCCGTTCTTTCTAATGCAGAAGATTATACCAGAAGCTTTAGCCCTGTCCTTGCAACCGATCGGTCCTATGATAATCCGGTATTTTGCCTTCCCTATGCCCATGCCCGAATTAAATCAATGCTGGAAAAAGCTCGAGTTGAAGACGACGGGGCAGGGGTAATACTGCTCGAAGGCGAGGGAAATCTTCCTGATTTTCCTGTAGAACAGAAATTGGTCAAAATGTTGTGTGATTATCCGAGGATAGTGGAACGATCACTGGCCCTTAAGGAAATCCTGCATTTGGTGACTTTTCTACAGGATCTTTCCTTGCTATTTTTCCGGCTGGTTCAACAGTTGAGGCCGCAATCGACGGATTACCTGACTGAGCCTGAAAAGGGGGAAGCGCGGAGAATACTGTTCTTGGCAACAGACCGGCTTATATGCGAGGGGCTTGAGCTCCTCGAATTCGATATCGCAGAGGAGTTTATTTAGGTGAGCGATAAATACGATCTTGATGAAGAAGACTTCTATGACGATGACGATCTTCCGACAACCAGTCGCTGGAAACTGGTCGGGATGGGAATAGCGGCTGTAGTTGTAATCGGATTTGGTATTGGCATCTGGTATGCCTATGACCAGGGGGTGAAAAAGGGCGTTCGCCTGACACCGCCAATTATAAAAGCGGATACGTCTCCGGTAAAAAAAGAGCCTGAGCAAAAGGGAGGAATGGATATTCCCCATCAGGACAAGAAAGTTTTCAATGTTATGGAAACCGAAAAAAGCGAGGAAAAAGTTGAAAAACTGATGGCCCCGCCTGAAAAAGCGGTTCGTGAAGCTCCGCCTGTTGACATTACCGAAAACAAGTCTGAAAACGCAGGCAAGGCGGAGGGGGCGGCTGAAACCTTGATGAAAAAAGGCGAAGAAACCGCCAAAGAGGTGACAAGGACTGTCGAGAATGTCACTGCGAATGCAACCAGGAAAGTTGACGCCGTTGAACCATCCAAAGCCGATGATGCAGCTGCTGCTAAAGAAAAGCTGGAAGAAGATACGAAACCGGCAAAGGAAAAGGTTGAAAGCACTGTAAAAAAAGCTGAGGTGCCTGCCAAGCCTGCTGATGTTGCAAAAAAGGAAGAGAAACCTGAAACCACTCCGAAAGCGGTTGCTGCGAAGCCTGAAAAACCGGCTGCTTTACCGAAGAAAACTGCGACCGGTGCAGTGAATTTCAGGGTGCAGCTTGGGGCTTTTCGTTCTGTTGATGCCGCTGAGAGAGCCTGGGAAAGACTGCAGAAGAAACATGCATCCCTTCTTACCGATGTTCCGCACCGTGTTCAAAGTGTGGAAATTACAGGAAAAGGCCTGTTCCATCGTTTGCAGGCTGGTGCGTTTGAAGCGCGGAACGGCGCTGCGAGCCTTTGCCAGAATCTGAAAGCAGCAAAACAGGATTGCCTGGTTGCAAAAAACTGACCTAGAGACTGTGAAATCCGTAATCTTCTCCTGCGAAGGAACATCTCTTACAGCAGAGGAAAGAGATTTCTTCAGGAGTGAACAACCGCTCGGGCTGATCTTGTTTGCGCGGAATATAGATCATCCGGAACAGGTTCGTGCTCTGATTGAGGATTTCAAGGATGCAGTCGGCCGAGTGGACGCGCCTGTTCTCGTTGATCAGGAAGGCGGGCGTGTTCAGCGTTTAAGATCTCCGTACTGGTTTGAAGCCCCTTCTTTTGGAAAGCTGGGAGCACTTTATGAGAAGGACGCTGCTGCCGGGATAGAAGCTACAACATTTGTCACCAGGCTAATTGCTTATGATCTCGCGAGTCTTGGATTTACTGTCGATTGTTCACCTTGTCTGGACTTGTCGCTGGACGTTACGTCATCGGTGATTGGAGACCGTTCCTTTGATGGAGATCCCGAGCGGGTCTCTTCCCTTGGAAAAGTGGTTATGGAGACTTTTCTGAGTGCAGGAATTACACCTGTCATAAAGCATATTCCCGGGCACGGGCGGGGCAACGTGGATAGCCATCACGAACTTCCCGTCGTTAAGACAAGCAGAGAGACGCTTTCTGCCTCCGATTTTCTGCCCTTTGGGAAGCTTTCTAACTGCCCCTGGGGAATGACTGCCCATATCGTTTATGAGGATATCGATCCTCTAAATCCGGCGACCCAGTCAGAAACAGTAATCCGGGAGATTGTCAGGGGCGAAATCGGATTTGACGGTCTTTTGCTGACCGATGACTTGAATATGCAAGCCCTGAAGGGAACGCTTGCAATGAGGGCTCAAAAAGCCCTTAACGCCGGCATAGACATTGTCTTGCATTGCTCAGGTGTACTGGCAGAAATGAAGGAAGTGGTCACTGTATGTCCGGAGCTCACGAAGGAGGCCAAGCAGCGTCTGCGCGCCGGGGAGCGCTTGTCTAAATCGACCTCCTTACCAGATGCTGAAGAACGCAGGGAAATGCGTGAAGCGTTAGAGCAACTTTTGCAAAGAGTATCTTAAATTATGGATTTGGATGTCATTCTCTACCAGATTTCGATCTGGCTGATCCCTGTTTTGCTTGCCATTACCCTGCATGAGGCAGGACATGCTTTTGCCGCCTGGAAACTGGGAGACCGGACGGCGAAGGATCTGGGGCGGGTAACCCTAAATCCGATCAAGCATGTTGATCCCGTTGGAACGGTGCTTATTCCAGGAATGCTTCTCTTTGTTGGTGCCCCGTTTCTTTTTGGGTATGCAAAGCCGGTCCCTGTGAATTTCTGGGCACTTAATAACCCGCGCAGGGATATGGTGCTGGTCGCGCTAGCCGGACCTGCAATGAACCTGGTTCTTGCTTTTCTCTTTGCGCTTGCTTTTCACATTGTGCCTGTATTTCCCGATGAAGTGGCTGTCTGGCTGAATGAAAATCTGCGAAATGGTATTATTATCAATATCGTGCTTTGCATCTTTAACATGATGCCGATCCCGCCCCTGGATGGCGGCCGGGTAGCCGTTGGCCTGTTACCAAATAGTCTGGCTGTTCCGCTCGCCCGGCTGGAGCGCTTTGGTTTTCTGATTTTGCTTGGTATCATTCTGCTGCTTCCAATGGTGAGTGCCTCTTTTTTTGGATCAAGAATTGATCCTTTTGGCTGGATTATGGATGGGCTTTTACCCTTCTTTGTAAGGCTGATTGCCAACTTCGCCGGTCTCGCGTAGATTTGAGGGAGGCAAAGAGAGGGGAGGCTCTTTGAGCGAGCATAAAGGACTTTTTGATGGCAGGCAGACCTTTGAAGCCGACCCGGCACCGGTTCGGCCTACCAATGCGCTTGTGGTGGATCTGGAAGGGTTTGAAGGGCCGCTGGATGTATTGCTGACCCTTGCTCGGGATCAAAAAGTTGATCTCCTTAAAATCTCGATCCTTGAGCTTGCTGAACAATATCTCGCCTTTATCGAAGAGCTGCGTAAACTTCGCCTGGAGATCGCGGCTGATTATCTGGTAATGGCAGCCTGGCTCGCCTATCTGAAGTCCCGCCTGCTTATTCCCCAGGAGGAAGAGGAGGGGCCCAGCGGTGCTGAAATGGCAGAGCGGCTGGCTCACCAGCTTCGAAAACTGGAAGCGATGCGCAATGCGGCAGAAAAGCTGATTAATGGCACAATTACAGGACGCGACCGTCTCAGGCGGGCGCAGGCAGAAGGGGTGACCGTGATCAGTCATTCCAAATATGACTGTAGCCTGATGGAGCTTTTGCAAGCTTATGCAGCACATGAGGAGCGAAAGGGCGTGAGCAATCCTCTTCGCCTGATGAGGGAAGCGGTATTCTCTGTTGAGGCTGCGCTGGAGAGGCTTGAAAATATGCTCGGGAAAATGCCGGACTGGACCGATTTAAGCGCCTATCTTCCGGAAAACTTAAAAGATCCATTTGCTCGGCGCTCTGCTGAAGCATCGACGCTGCTGGCCAGCCTGCAAATGGTGAAAGAGGGATATCTGGAGCTCCGCCAGTCAAAGACTTTTGGGCCGATCAAGGTTCGATCCAGGAATAAAGATAAAACGCATGAGTGATCATCACGAACATATCCGTATGGTGGAGGCGCTGCTGTTCGCCTCGAAAGAGCCTCTTGATGAAGCAAATATTGCTGCACGCCTTCCCGAGGAGGCTGATATCTCTCAAGCTCTTGAAGATATTCAAAAGCATTATGAGAATAAGGGCTTCAACCTGGTCAGGCTTGCAGGCAAGTGGCTCTTTGTCACGGCAGCGGATTTGTCCTGGCTTTTGCAGGATGAAACGGAGAAGACCCGCAAACTTAGCCGTGCGGCACTCGAAACCCTCGCCATTATCGCCTATCACCAGCCAATTACACGAACAGAAATAGAAGAGATCCGGGGCGTCGGGTTGAGCCGCGGCGTCATGGATGTTCTGTTTGACGCAGGCTGGATCCGTCCTCGCGGGCGCAGAAGAACACCGGGCAAACCGGTAACCTATGGCATTACAGAAGAATTCCTGATCCATTTTGGTCTGGATGATATTCGGGATCTACCCGGTTTTGATGAATTGAAAGCAGCAGGTCTTTTGACGACAGAACCCACAGGACTATTTGATGATCTCGCGCCGTCTTCAGAAGAGGGAAGCCCTGTGCGTGATCCCGAAGAGGAAGAGGACTAATCTTAAGCCTTAACTGTCTGCCGGGTTGCTTCTGTGAGGAGGGCAGGCAGCTTTTCTTCTGAATACCATTTCCAGTCGGCCAGCGCGTCCGGTTCCAGGATTTCCGGGTTGCCAGCCACAATGGTCGCGTTATAGACCGGAGCCAGCCAGTGTTGATCTTCGCTAAGATCGATATAGTTGACCAGATGGGCGAGAGGGCCAAGCCTGATATCAATCCCAAGTTCTTCTTTCACTTCACGAACAGTTGCCTGTTGATCGGTTTCTCCAAAATCGACCTTGCCGCCGGGAAAGCCCCAATGCCCAGCTTCCGGATCGCGCAGACGCTTCACCAGAAGTATTTCATTTTGCGCGTTGCGAATGAGCGCACCGCATCCGACGCGGGGTGCTTTTGAAGGAATTGTCATTGGAAACTCTATTCAATGGAAAGGTAGCGCTGCAACATAACAGCAAGTTCCTTTACCGCAAAGGGATCGGTTGCCCGGAAAGTAGATCCTTTAACCGCCGCTGAGAAGGCAAGGGACTTGCCGATACTGCTGAGCGCAATATGAACGGTGCGAAATTCAAGATCCTCAGATCCCGGATATTCACAGTCCTTTAAATGTTTAAGTAACAAACGCGCACCGGTTTGATCCATTTTGCGAAACGGCTCAACGATTGTTAAATCTGTTCGCCCGAGGATTAGATAGGCATTAAAAAGGCCCATATTCCGCTCAACAGCGCGGGCATTTCCGCGAATGAGCCTCTCGAACAATTCTGCGGCCGGCCAGTTCCTATCTGCATGCGCGAAGAAAATCTGCCAATTGGCCATCCCCCGATGGGTATATTCTTCTAAAAGGATCTGAAAGAAACCACGCTTGTCACCAAATCGATGATAGAAGCTGCCGACAGAAATCCCGGCCTCTTTTGCAATATCCGCAATGCGAGCGCCTTCATATCCGTCGCGGGAAAATATCTGAAAGCCGGCCTTGACCAGTCGATCCCGTTTTTCCCGGCTACGCTCCTGATAAACAGGGCGTTCAGCAACATAATTTTCCTGGCGTCTTTCTGACATGAAACCTATCTCTATGGCATTTTTCTGATTAAGCACGAAAGCCGTGAGACTGTCCAGCATTCAGATTTTTGCATTTATCTGCGATCAAAAAAGTAAACCCGAATCTGGATTCGGGTATTGATTAGAGTATCAAAATATGGAAATCTTTTCCGCGTGCCGCTTTTGAGAGAACGAACAATAATCGAGACGGAGCGGTCAAACCGGGAGGAAAAAATGAAAAGATTTGCAATGAAAGCGACCGTCAGTGTCGCTGCAACCCTTGTAATTGCAGGCGTAGCCTCAGCTGCAGATATTAAATTACCAAAGACAGTCGTCTGGACCGCCTATAACACAGGAACAAGCGGATATAACCAGGCCGTTGGAATCGGAAGTGTTCTTAAAAACAGTTACGGTACGAACCTTCGCGTCATTCCGGGGAAAAACGATGTTTCCCGTTTATCCCCGCTCAAGAACAAAATAGCGCAGTTTTCAGCAACCGGATCCGACAGTGTCTATGCGCAGGAAGCTGTTTATACATTCGGTACAAAAAAATGGGGACCGCAACCAATTCGTCTGGTCATGCATAACCTCGCCGATGGATGTGCTGTCTCGGTGGCAACAGCGAAAGATGCCAATATCAAGACCCTGGCCGATATGAAAGGCAAACGTGTTGCCTGGGTGCGGGGTGCACCGGCACTTAATCAGGCGATGAAAGCCATGCTTGCGCATGCCAATCTCACCTGGAATGACGTGGAGAAAGTCGAGGTAGGGGGCTATGGCGCTTCCGTGGACGGACTGATCAATAATGACCTTGATGCCTTCCTTGGAGCCACTTTTTCCTCGACCATGTTGAAAGTGGAGGCGTCTCCACGCGGTCTTTACCATCCACCGGCTCCGCATACCGACGCAAAAGGCTGGACCCGTCTGAATAAAGTGGTTCCCTGGTATGCCCAGCATCGGTGCATGCAAGGCGCTGGCGTTCCCAAAGACGGATATGAAGGTGTTGCAACGGCCTATCCTATCCTGATTTCAACGACGGATGTGAAGGGGGATGTCGTCTATAATATGACCAAGGCCATGTATGATCATTATAATGATTATAAAGCCAGTGCACCGGGTGCAAATGGCTGGGCCTGGGAACGACAAAAGCTGGAAACGGTCTTCCTGCCTTTCCATGAGGGTGCCGTTCAATATTACAAAGATACTGGAAAATGGACGGCAAAAGCAGAAGCCAACCAACAGAAAAACCTGAAGCGGCAAGGGGTAATTATCAAAGCCTGGGCGGACTATACCAAAACCGCATCAGATAATGATGACAGCTTTAATAAAGGCTGGATGAAAGCGCGTGCAGATGCGCTTAATGCTGCTGGATTGGAGCCTGTTTTTCAATCCTGGTAGATCCGGATCTTATCGGCGATTCGCGGAAAGCGAGCCGCCTCTTTTCTGTTGTTTGTCCAGCGTGACTTTTCACCACGCCATTTTCTAGGGATCCGATATGAGTAGCCGTGACGCTGAACCTGTGAAAACCCAGGTTGACGAGGTGGAGGATTTAGAAACCGCCCGCTATAGAAGACTTTCCCCCTTTTGGATGACACTGGTGCTCCTTCTGACCGCAGCTGCGATCTTCCTGGCCGTAAACCAGCTTTTTCATTTAGGGTTTTTCAAGCTGACGATTGGTAAGGTTCTGGTGAATAACCGGTATATCTACCTGATTTGCGGGATCATGCTATCCATGCTGTTCCTGGTGATGCCGGCTCATAAAAAAGCATCACGCCTCACCATTCCTCTTTATGATCTTGTGCTTTTTCTGATCACCCTGGGTTTGACCTGTTATTATGTCTTTCATGCTGAAGCGATTTTGGACGAAGCCTGGGAATATAATCCACCTGAACATGGACTTTATGTCAGTCTGATTTTCTGGGCGATTATTCTTGAAGCGGGACGGCGAGCAGGAGGGCTTGCGGTTTTCCTCATTGTCGCGGTTATCTCACTCTATCCGACTTACGCCGACCTGATGCCGGAAGTTATCTCCGGTGTTGGGCAACCCTTTTTGAATACTGGTGCCTTTCACATGTTTTCAGAAGAAAGCCTGCTTGGTATTCCAATGAAGGCCTTCACGACGCTGGTTTTCGGCTTTCTGCTTTTCGGTGTTGCCCTGATTTATACAGGCGCGGGGCAGTTCTTTATTAATTTTGCGTTCGCGTTGCTCGGCCATGTGCGAGGCGGCCCGGCGAAAGTTGCTATTTTTTCAAGTGGATTATTCGGATCCATGAGTGGTGGGCCGGTTACAAATGTGCTGACCACAGGTTCCTTGACGATCCCGGCGATGAAAAGCATCGGGGTAAGATCGAAAACTGCAGCTGCTATCGAGGCTTGCGCGTCAACCGGCGGTGTGATGATGCCTCCCATTATGGGGGCGACAGCTTTCATCATGGCTGATTTTCTGAATGTCCGCTATATCGATGTTGCCCTCGCTGCGGCTATTCCGTCGATCCTCTATTATTTTGGCCTCTTCATGCAGATTGATGCCTATGCTGCTGAACATAAGCTTTCCGGCCTGCCCAAAGAGCAACTGGTGTCCTTGAAAGATGTCTTCAAGGACGGCTGGTATTATATCGCTGTCTTTGTTTTTCTCGTCTGGATGCTCATTTTCCTGAAACGAGAATCCCATGCGCCTTTTTATGCGACCGTTCTTCTTCTGCTGATTAACCAGTTTAATCCCAATCACCGCCTGAGCTGGGCAAAATTCAAGGAAATGATCTTCGCCGTTGGCGGGCTGCTTGCGGAACTTGCAGGATTGCTTGCGGCAGTCGGGCTGATCGTCGGCGCCTTGCAGGTGACCGGAATGACCGGCACCCTGACCAATGATCTGGTATATCTCGCCGGCGGACATCCATTGGCTTTGCTGGCTATGGGCGCGATTACCAGCTTTATTCTGGGAATTGGCATGACTGTAACAGCCGCCTATATATTTCTTGCAATCATCCTCGCGCCCGCGCTGATCGCCAGTGGCCTGGATGCCATGAGTGTTCACATGTTCCTGCTTTACTGGGGGATGCTGAGTTTTATCACGCCGCCTGTTGCCCTTGCTGCATTCGCTGCTTCTTCGGTTGCGAAATGCCAGCCTATGGAAACCGGGTTTGAAGCTATGCGCATCGGTTCCATAATTTACTTTATTCCCTTCTTTTTTGTCTTTAATCCGGCATTTCTTGGTAATGGATCTGCCGCGGAAGTCGTGATCGTGTGTGTAACGGCCATTATCGGGATCATTCTCATTTCCGCGTCTTTGCAAGGATATCTGCTGGGGGTCGGATCTCTTACCAGCGGGGCATTTGGCCTCGCTGCACGGGCACTTGTTATGCTTGGCGGTATTGCGCTTGCCGTCCCTGGAGGAGGAATGATGCCCTTCAGCCATTTTGAACTTGTGGTTGCCGCCTTGCTTCTGGCCGGCACAGGTATTGCCTTTGCATTTCTCGGGAGCCGGAGGGTCGCTTTATAATTCAGTTCTGCTGCCCTGATGGTTCTTCAATCACCGTCAGGGCAGCACAGGAAGGCCTATTTATCAGGAGCGAACCCGCCTGCTGATTCATATATAACGCCAATGAGTAGAGACTGGCGCGCACAACCACCCCAATAACTGTCATGTTCGATTTCCATCAAACATTTATTTCCTTTTATTCTAATAAAATGCGCTGATTTTCGACTTTTTTCTTGAAAATCTGGCAGATATCCTTGCCCAGCATCTTGCCGCATAATTTTTACTGCGATAGCGTTTCGCAATTGCAGCATAACAAAAAAAACAGCAAATCAGGATGTGTCTTATGAGTGTAGAACAAAGAAGCAGGCGGATATCCGTCACAGACATAGGGGCGCGTAAAAACCAGGCCCCACTGGTCTGTTTAACAGCCTATACAACGCCAATTGCAAAGTTACTGGATCCGCATTGCGATATTCTGCTGGTCGGTGACTCGCTCGGCATGGTGATTTATGGCATGGAGAACACACTCTCTGTGACGGTCGATATGATGATCGCCCATGGAGCGGCCGTTCAGCGGGGATCCAGAAGCAGCTGCCTGGTTGTTGATCTTCCTTTTGGCAGTTATGAAGCGTCACCTCTTCAGGCATTTACGACAGCCTCCCGGATTTTGAGCGAGACCGGATGCGCGGCTGTCAAGCTGGAAGGGGGAATGGAAATGGCGGAGACCATTGCTTTTCTAACTCAAAGGGGCATCCCGGTTATGGGGCATGTCGGATTGATGCCACAATCGGTAAATACGGCAGGTGGCTTCCGCGCGCATGGAAAGAAAGAAGAAGAAGCGCTCAAGATCATTAAAGATGCCGAAGCGGTTGCTGATGCCGGTGCTTTTGCCTGCGTGATTGAAGGAACCATGGAAAGTGTGGCGAGAACTCTTACAGAAAAGCTTTCTATACCAACGATCGGTATTGGTGCCTCGGCCACCTGTGACGGGCAGATACTGGTGACGGATGATCTGCTGGGTTTGTTTTCTGACTTTACCCCCAAATTTGTCAAAAAATACTGCGAACTTGCTCCTGTGATTGAAGAGGCCGTTGCCGGATATGCACGGGATGTGAAAGACCGGTCTTTTCCGCAGGCAGAACATTGTTTTGGAATGATAAAAGAAAGGGCGGTCTCATGACGTTGGAAATTGCCCGTACCATTAATCAGATCCGCGAGAAGGTTGCCCTCAAAAGAAATGAGGGCAAAACCGTTGCCCTGGTTCCCACAATGGGATCCTTGCATGAAGGACATTTGTCGCTGGTCCGTCAGGCAGCAGAACAGGCGGATATCGTCTGTGTATCCTTATTTGTAAATCCCCGGCAATTCGGACCCGATGAGGATTTTGATACCTATCCAAGAGAAGAGGAAAAGGATATTGCCAAACTTGAAAAAGTAGGCGCACACCTTCTCTTTGCACCAACGCCTGAAGAAATCTATCCACAAGGCCATAGTACTTCGGTTGATATCGGCGCACTTGGAACAATCCTTGAAGGGGAGCATCGCCCGGGGTTTTTTACAGGTGTCGCCACAGTCGTAACAAAATTGCTGTTACAAGTGATGCCGGATAAAGCCATTTTCGGTGAAAAAGACTATCAGCAACTGATGGTGATCCGGAAATTTGTCCGGGACCTCAATATTCCGGTAGAGATTCTGAGCGGAGAAACAGTTCGAGAAGCGGACGGCCTTGCCCTCTCTTCCCGCAATGCCTATTTGTCAGCGGAAGAACGAAAAGTAGCGCCTTTTCTCCATCATTTTATGCAGGATATCGCGAAGGCCTGTTCATCTGGCGAAACGCAACAGGCCAGGGAATTGCTGAATAAAGCCCCTGATCTCCTGAAAGAGGCAGGCTTTGATAAGTTGGACTATCTTGAACTCCGCTCCTCCGAAACACTGAGCCAGGATCACGATAATGAAGAAAATCGCCGTCTTCTTGCAGCTGTATGGCTTGGGAAAACAAGACTGATTGATAATATCGCGATCTTGTAATGATAAGGGATAACATCCCTCGCTGCGCCGGAAAATTAGGTTTATCGGATTAATCGGGGAGGCTTTTCCACTTGAGCTTGGAGGACGTGGCTCGGAAGTCTTTTTAAAGACGAAATGAGCCGCTTTTTTTGCCTTTCCCGAATAACTGGTGATAATCGTCATATTCCTCTGTGTGAATGATTTTTGAAATTAGCTATCGTATAATCGGTCATTCGCCGCTATATAGGGGATAGGGAGAGCGTCATGCCCGAGCGGGTAAGCAGGGTCGTTGACGCAAATATTTTATTTTTTCGTCTCAATTACGAGATCGGGAGTTTCGACTATGAGTATAGGTCCTTGGCAAATTATTCTTATTCTTGTCATCGTGCTCATCATATTTGGTGCCGGTAAGTTGCCCCGTGTTGCGGGTGATCTAGCAAAAGGGATCAAGAATTTCAAAAAAGGCATGAATGACGAAGATAGTCAGGAAGAAGCCAAGAAAGAACTGGATTCCTCTGCCAGCGCCAAAGAAGCAGCAGACGAGAAAGACAAGGCAGCCCAAAGCTGATTGTCCACACTTTCTTTAACTCTGTTCAACTGGGCGAAACGGTGAGCCATGTTTGATATCGGCTGGTCAGAGATGGTCTTCGTGGCCATCATTGCAGTGCTGGTCATTGGACCAAAGGATTTGCCGCGTGCAATTGCCACGATCGGGAAATATATCCGTAAGGCCCGCAGCCTCGCACGCGACTTCCAGTCTGGAATTGATGATCTGGCGAAAGAAGCCGAATTGGATGATATCAAGAAATCCGTGCAGGGAGACGGCGATTTTAATCTGAGCAAACAGATTGAAGATGCGGTCAACCCGACAGGTGATTTTGAGAAAATGTTTGATGATATCAAACCGGAAATCACCGAGACGCCTTCTGACGAGACAACAACAGAGAAAAAAGCTGATACAGAACCCGCCAATTCCATAGCAGGGGATCTGTCTGAACAATCCGAGCCCCCTTCAGAATCCAAAGTTTCCTGAAATTATGCAGTCAGACACTGATATTGATGACAGCAAGGCTCCCTTGATGGAGCATATTGTCGAGTTTCGTAACCGGCTGGTTTATTCGGTTATCACCCTGCTGGTGACCTTTATCTTCTGCTATATCATCAGTGAAGAACTGTTCGCATTTCTGGTTGAACCTCTTGCGGAAGCAATGGGGGATGATGTTGAAGGGCGCCGGATGATCTTTACCGGCCTTCATGAAGCTTTCTTCACCTATATCAAGATCGCCTTCTTCGTGGCGCTGTTTGTCTCTTTTCCTCTGATCGCGACACAAATATGGGCTTTCGTGGCGCCGGGGCTTTATAAACATGAGAAAAAGGCCTTTTTACCTTTTCTTATTGTGACACCGGTTCTGTTTTTCCTGGGCGGGGCACTGGCTTATGAAATTGTCATGCCGCTTGCCTGGAAGTTCCTCCTGAGTTTTGAAACAGGTGGGGATCAATCCATGTATTCGCAAGGATATGCGGCGCTTATAGCCGAATTCCCTGCTTTGGAAAGCTATCTGCCGGTTCCGTCGGAGCCACTGGCGCTGCCGATCCAGGCGGAAACACGGGTGAGCGAATATCTCAGCCTGTCCATGAAGCTGATTTTTGCTTTTGGTCTTTGCTTTCAATTGCCGGTGTTACTGACATTGCTCGGAAGGGTCGGGATTGTCTCTTCAGCAGGACTGAAAGCCAAGTTTAAATATGCGATTGTTTTCGCCTTTATCGCGGCAGCTATCCTCACACCTCCTGATCCGTTGTCACAGATCACCCTTGCTATCCCCATTATCCTTCTCTACGGGCTATCGATCCTCAGTGTTCGCATGGTGGAGAAAAAGCGGGAAGCCCGGCAGGCGGAAGAGGAAGACGAGGATGATTTCTGATCTGTGTGCTTTTCGGCAACAATCAGAACTTCCCCAATCTTTTTAAGTGGATAACCTCTCTCGGCTCTGGACGGATGGAACAGAGCCCCTTATACAACAGGGGTCGGGACCTGGTAGGTTCTGGCTTTAATCTCCGACACTTCTGATTTAAGTGACAAGACAATGCTTGATCTAAAATGGATTCGTGAAAACCCTGAAGCCCTGGACGCTGCGCTTGCCCGCAGGAAGGCAGAACCGCTTTCTGCTGCCATTCTGGAGCAGGATGAAAAGCACCGTGCGCTACAGACCGAGCTTCAGACCGCGCAGGCCCGCCGGAATGAAGCTGCCAAGGAAATTGGCAAGGCAAAAGCAGCTGGTGAAGATGCCGATGCACTGATCAAGGAAGTTTCGGAACTGAAATCCTCCGTCCAGCATATGGAAGGGCAGGAGCGTGAGCTCGCGGCCGAAATGGAGATCCTGCTGGCCGGAATTCCGAACATCCTGAAGGACGACGTTCCGGATGGAGAAGATGAAGACCAGAATGTGGAGATCCGCAAATTCGGAGACATCCCCAGCTTTGATTTTGATCCCAAAGAGCATTATGAGCTCGGGACTGCGCTTGGCATGATGGATTTCGAAACAGCAGCCAAGCTGTCAGGCAGCCGGTTTGTTGTCACCAGCGGCAAGATTGCGCGGCTGGAGCGGGCGTTGGCAGCCTTTATGATCGATGTGCATACCGAAGAAAAAGGTTATCTTGAAGTTTCTCCGCCAACGATAGTACGGAGCGACGCTCTATTTGGAACAAGCCAGCTCCCCAAGTTCGAAGAGGATCTCTATAAACTGGATACGGGAAGCTATATGATCCCGACGGCGGAGGTTCCGCTGACTAATCTGGTGCGCGAAAGTATCCTGAACGAAGCTGATCTTCCGAAGCGCTTTGCAGCCCATACTCTCTGTTTCCGGTCTGAGGCGGGTTCTGCTGGCAAGGATACAGCAGGGATGCTGCGCCAGCACCAGTTTGAAAAAGTGGAGATGGTTTCGATTACAACGCCGGAGCAGTCAGATGCAGAACATGAGCGGATGACCGCTTGCGCAGAAGACATTCTCCAGCGTCTGGGGCTATCTTACCGTGTTGTAGTCCTTTGTAGCGGTGATACAGGTTTTGGCGCGCGCAAAACCTACGATATCGAAGTCTGGCTTCCTGGACAAAATACGTATCGGGAAATTTCAAGCTGCTCAACCTGCGGTGATTTCCAGGCTCGACGTATGAAAGCCCGTTATCGCAAGGAAGGCGAAAAGGGGAACCATTTTGTTCATACATTGAACGGTTCCGGCCTTGCTGTTGGACGCACACTGATTGCGGTGATGGAAAATTATCAGCAGGCGGATGGAAGTATTCTTATTCCTGAAGTGCTGCAACCCTATATGGGGGGGCTTAACCGCATCGGTTAGGTTCTCCGTCTCGACACAAGAAGAAGAAAAGGTGATATCTTGCGTATTCTATTGAGTAATGACGACGGGTTTAATGCCCCTGGAATGGATGTCTTGAAAAAGATCGCCTATGCCCTTTCCGATGATGTGGTGATTGTTGCCCCGGCGAAAGAGCAAAGCGGCGCTTCCCGTTCCTTGACCCTGCATGATCCTATTCGTCTCACCAAATTCTCTGACACTGAATATGCTGTTGAAGGAACACCGACAGATTGTGTCATGATGGCGCTTAATCACATTTTCCCGGATCAGAAACCTGACCTCATTCTTTCCGGTGTAAACCGGGGCGGCAACCTTGGTGAGGATGTGCTTTATTCCGGGACAGTCGCTGCAGCCAGTGAAGGAACCCTTCTTGGCGTAAGGTCTATTGCACTCAGCCAGTGTATTTTCGATGCAAACGAGATCTACTGGGAAACCGCGGAGAAACTTGCACCGGAAATCATCCGTAACCTGCTTAAGGTTGAATGGGGTGAAGATGTTCTGATGAACATCAATTTCCCGGCGGTTCCGGTATCGGATGTGAGCGGCAACGAGATTACCTGCCAGGGCAAGCGGGATCTGACCAACCTGCTTATCGATGCACGTACCGATGCGCGTGGCAGGGACTATTTCTGGCTCGGCTACAGACCTTCATTAGGGGAGCCTTCTGTCGGAGAAGATCTGGAGGCGGTGGCCAACAGCAAGGTTTCGATCACGCCGCTTTGTCTGAACCTGACAAAAAGATCTCTGTTAGAGAGCCTCAAGGACACCGTGAACTAGGAAAAGCCGGATCGTACCGTGGACAATAACGCAGCACAGAAAATTCGCCTGATTATGGAACTGCGCCGCCAGGGCATTCAGGATACGGATGTCCTTTCAGCGCTGGAGCGAGTGCCACGGGAAGAATTTATTCCTCCAACCTTCAAGGACAGGGCGTATGAAAATATTGCCCTTCCCATTGCCAGCGGCCAAACCATAAGCCAGCCCTTTATTGTTGCCTATATGACGGAGCAATTGCGGCCTGAAAGCCGCCGCAAGGTACTGGAAGTGGGAACAGGCTCAGGGTATCAGGCTGCCGTTCTTTCCCATTTATGTCGACGGGTCTATTCGATGGAACGCTATCGTTCCCTTCAGGTTGAAGCCGTCAAACTGTTTGAGCGCCTGAAGTTGATGAATATCACAACAAAACTCGGGGACGGGTATCGCGGCTGGAAAGAGCAGGCACCGTTTGACCGGATTATCGTGACAGCCGCTGCACCGGAGATCCCGCCGGTTCTCGTGGACCAGATGAATGAGGGCGGCATCATGATCCTGCCTGTTGGGCCGGAACCGTCAGATCAGGCTATTATGCGTGTGACAAAAGACGCGACGGGTCATGTGACAGAAGAAGAGCTGATGCCTGTAAGATTCGTACCATTAGTTCAAGGGCTTGCGGTTGAAACTTAATTTATCACAGTATCTTGTGTTCACGTAATTTTCTTGCGATTCGCCATGGATTCCCCTATAGTACAGCCTATGATGGTATGCATTGAAAGCTCAGGAAAGACGCTCATGGCTTGCGGGATCATCCTCGCGACGCTGTCTTCCTGTACCTATGATCGATACCTTAACCAATCCGGTGGCAATCAAAGCAGTTACACGAATAACGCCCCTTCCTCCTTCCAGGACAGAAAATCCGGTACATCGAAGGCTGCGTCTGTTCGGCGAGCGGATCCATCTCCCTATTACAGGGATTTGTCCTACCAGCTGGTGACAGTGCAGCCTGGCGATACGCTTTCAAAAATTGCCGCACGCTATGATACACCAACCCCTTCAGTGATCGCACTTAATCGAAGCGCGCCGCCTTACGTGATTTATGTGGGGCAGCAGGTAAAGGTTCCACATTTCAAATTTCATCGGGTAAAAGCGGGGGAGACCCTGTATGCAATTTCCCGAGTTTATGATGTGTCACTGGAAGAGCTGGTTCATTTCAATGATCTTGAACCTCCATATGGGTTGCGACCTGCAACCGTCGTAAAAATCCCGCAAAAAGGCGGCGGTGAACTTCGGGTCGCTTCTGTCGATGCGAAAACATGGCCGGTCACACGCTCAAAACCCACTTATCAGAAAGAACAGATTGTTGTGACGCGTCCAAAAGTGACAAAGAACAACAAGGATCTTTCTGTCGCAAAACTCCCTGATCCTGAAAAGCAGGAGACGGAGGTTAATTTCCTGACCCGTCCTGCAGCAGCAAGTGAAGCCCCAAAGCCAGTTGCAAAACTGCCGCAAGCGGAAACTGTGCCGGTCCTGGACGGGAACGTGATCCCAAAGGCGGAACTGCCCCCGCTTCCACGTCAGAGATACAGCATCAAGCATCCACCAAATCGTTCAGGGCGGATTTTTAGCTGGCCTGTAAAAGGGAAAATCATTTCCGGTTATGGTCGCAAGAATAACGGTCTTCATAATGATGGTATCAATATTGCGGTCAAGAAAGGCACACCGGTCAAGGCTGCTGAAAATGGAATTGTCTCCTATGTGGGCAATGAAATGCGATCATTTGGAAATCTGATCCTGATTTCCCATTCAGATGGATATGTGACCACCTATGGTCATGCTTCTGAAATCCTGGTGCGCAAAGGGGACATTGTGCGTAAAGGCGATGTTATTGCCCGTGCCGGGGAAAGCGGAGATGTTGAAACCGTTCAGCTTCATTTCGAAATCAGAAAGAAGGGAACAGCGCTTAACCCTCGCAGTATGCTGGCGCGCTGAGCCCTGACATTATTCTTCTAATCCAGCCGGGTTTCAGTCCGGCCTGCAAGATCCTGTATGTATTGCCAGGCAACGCGCCCTGATCGGGAGCCTCTTGTGCGCATCCATTCGATCGCTTCAGCCACCATCGCCTCATCCTCGATAGGGATATTGTAATGCCTGATATAGCCTCGAATCATGTCCAGATATTCATCCTGTGAACAGCTATGAAAACCTAGCCAGAGGCCAAAGCGATCTGAAAGCGAGACCTTTTCCTCAATGGCCTCAGAAGGCATGACAGCAGAAGATCGTTCATTTTCGATCATATCCCGACGCATCAGATGACGACGATTGGATGTTGCATAGAAAATGACATTGGAGGGGCGTCCTTCAGGCCCGCCATCCAGAACCGTTTTAAGGGATTTATAAGTATCATCATCCCCGTCAAAGGACAGATCATCACAGAACAGAACGCAGCGGCGGTCTGTCTTCTGGAGGACACGCATCAGGTCGGGGAGCGAGGGAATATCCTCACGGTGGATTTCAACCAGTGCCAGTACATCGTGCATTTCAGCATTGACCAACGCATGGGATGCTTTGACAAGTGAGCTTTTTCCCATCCCGCGCGCGCCCCAAAGAAGCGCATTATTGGCGGGCAGGCCTCGTGCAAAGCGCATCGTATTGTCGAGCAGGATATCCTTGACCCGGTCAATTCCCTGCAACATGGACATGCCGACATAATTTACCTTTGGAATTGCACGAAGGATATGTTGCTCTGCATGCCAGACAAAGGCAGTACCTTCTTCAATATTGATTTCAGGAGCTGGCGGGGGAGCCAGTCTGTCCAGACTATCGGCAATCCGGGTGAGCTGTTCTACAAGGGCGTCTTTTGTCATAAGTTCTGATTGAAATTGTATATGGGAGCCCCAATCTATCCCAATAACTTAAAATGCATAGCGAAAATATTGGTCCATACCTGTCTGGAGTTTATTTACAGGCCTTTACGCCGGAGTTTTGCTGCTTGCATTGAGGGGCAGGACCACTATAACAGTCGTTCCATTATTTTACTGTACAGCCTGTCGTCAGGCTGTACTCGGTTTTACGGATCGTTTTAGAGGATCAAAAGTAATGAACCAGGAACTAGCGCAATTTATGCCGTTGATCCTTATCGGTGTTGTTTTCTACTTTCTGCTCATCCGCCCGCAGCAGAAACGGGTCAAGGAACACCGGGCTATGGTGGAAGGCGTTCGCCGCGGCGACAATGTGGTAACCGCCGGCGGTATCATGGGTAAGGTGACCAAGGTTCGGGACGACGGTGTGGTGCAGATCGAAGTGGCACCCGATGTTCGTATCGATGTGGTTAAGTCCACCCTTTCCGAAGTTCGCGGCAAGACGGAACCGGCTGACGGCGGAAACAAAGACAAGCCGGCTGCTGATGACAAGGAAAGCGGCGGACTGCTCGGAAAGCTCAAAAAGAAATAACGGATTTCGGACATGATTAGCTTCCCCAAGTGGAAGGTTGTTCTCGTTCTGCTCGTTTGCACGCTGGGAATAGCCTATACGATCCCGAATTTTGTCTCTGAAGAGAAGCTGGTCGGGCTGCCCGAATGGGCTCCCAGTCAGCATATTAATCTGGGACTGGACTTGCAGGGAGGCTCTCATCTGCTGATGCAGGTGGACACCGATGACGTTAAGGTGAAGATGATGGACGGTCTCGCTGAGGCCGTTCGCGCTAATTTGCGGGGCTCCACGCCGAAGCTTGGTTTCAAGAACCTCAAAGCCCACCGGACAAATGTGACCTTCAATCTTCGCAAAGAAGAGGACAGGGACCTTGTTCGGCAAAGGCTAGCCCCGATCTCTGTTATTATGCCTAACGGGCAGCGCAGCCATCAGATTACCATTGATGACGATGGGCTGGTAACCCTGACACCGAGTGAGCAGGCGATCACTGACAGGATCAGTGCCGTTGTTTCTCAGGCCATCGAGATTGTCGGCCGCCGGGTTAACGAGACCGGTGTGAACGAGCCGACGATCCAGCGGCAGGGAGCTGACCGTATCCTGATCCAACTGCCGGGCCTCGGTGATCCTCAGCGGATTATCGACCTTCTCGGTCAGACGGCTCAAATGACCTTCCATCTGGTGGATATGTCCGCTTCGGCGACCAGTGGCCGGGTGCCGGCGGGTTCTAAACGCCTCCCTGCCATGGAAGAGGGCGAGCCGCCTTATGTCATTAAAAACCGGGTTATGGTATCCGGTGAAAATCTTGAGGATGCCCAGGCAACCTATCAGCAGGGTCAGCCGGTTGTTTCCATCCGTTTCAACGGTCTTGGCGGTAAGCAGTTCGGCAAGGCAACATCGGAAAATGTCGGACGTCCTTTTGCTATTGTCCTTGATGGCAAGGTGATCAGCGCACCGCGGATTAACGAACCGATCCTGGGCGGCAGCGCCGTCATCAGCGGCGGTTTTAATATTCAGGGAGCTCAGGATCTGGCGCTGCTGCTTCGGGCGGGTGCTCTGCCGGCACCGCTTAAGGTCATTGAACAACGCTCTGTCGGACCGGATCTCGGAGCGGACTCCATTGCTGCCGGTAAGATTGCCGGCATTATCGGCCTGGTGGCCGTCATTGTCTTTATGATTGTTACCTATGGGCTATTCGGCCTGGTCGCCAATATCTCGCTGGCGATGAATATGTTCCTGATCGGGGCTGCTTTGTCGGTTCTGGGGGCAACGCTGACATTGCCGGGTATTGCCGGGATTATTCTGACCGTTGGTATGGCGGTGGACGCGAATGTTCTGATTTTTGAGCGGATCCGGGAAGAGATCAAATCCGGGAAGTCAGCCTTGAATGCCATTGAATCCGGCTTTAACCGCGCTTTTACAACCATCGTGGACGCCAATGTCACGACAGGTATTGCCGCTGTTATCCTGTTTGTCATGGGATCAGGACCGGTCAAAGGTTTTGCGGTTACATTGGGGATCGGCATTCTTTGTTCCATGTTTACAGCC
>JAKSCD010000345.1 GCA_022360775.1 Sneathiellales bacterium
AGCGTCGCGGCCGGGTCGCGGGTCATTCATCCCGACGTTCAGTCCGCTTTAGACCAGGCAAACAAATCTGATCTCACAAAAAGGGAATTGCAGATCCTGCATGCTATCGCCCGGGGAGAGACAAATCCGATTATTGCTGAAAAACTGGGGATCAGCCCGAAAACGGTGGACAGCCACAGGACGAGCATCATGAAAAAGATGGAAACCCATACGGTTGCTGAATTGCTCACCAAGGCGCTAAAAGCAGGATTTATCGGTGAGGAGAGCTAAAAATAGGGTGATCACCTGATAGCGGCCAGTCTGCCCCTTCTTCTAATATTCCATATCAGTGAATTATTTCGGGGTATGAGGGTATCATGAGGAAATCAGGTTTAATTATTCTGGCAGCAACCAGTCTGTTTGCGCTTAACGCATGTGTAACAGTGCATAACAGCGGGACAGGATCAACGGGTTCAACAGGGACATCGGATACACGGGTGCAAGCTTCTATCGATCAGGTTTTCAGGACTTCTGACAAGGATGACAGCATTCGTGTTTATACAAGTGGCCGGTCCGATGATCCCAATAAAGTGCAGGTCTGTCTTAGAAATTCAGCAAGCGGCAAAAATAAGGGGCTGCACTTCAAGAAAACCAAAAAGCCAAGATATGTCACCAAGAAGAAAGGTGATACCAACTGCGCGGAGCATCCAGCAGGGCCGAATACGGTTACCTGGCGGTTCTGGAAAACAAAAGGCTTCAAAATGAAGCGGGTTGGTTCCTATAAACTAAATGCTACAGACTTTGCCGGGCAGCGGATTATTTTCGATTGGTACCACGACTAACGGACTGGAACCTGTCAGGTTAATTGATTGCGACGCAAAGGAGGCTTCTAAGTGAAGCCTCCTTTTATTATGTGACCAGGGTGGAAATACTCTGGCCAGAACAGGTTATTCATTCACTCCGCTGCGTTAAACTCAGCTCTTAACCGCTCAACCAGATTGGCGACTGTGGGAATGTCATCAATCAATCCAACGCCCTGTCCGGCCGACCAGATATCCCGCCAGGCTGTAAGCCCTTGTGGGAGATCCGGCTGGAATTGCGCTTTTGGTTTTGGCAGGTTTTTGGGATCCAAGCCGTTTTCCAGAAGGGAGGACGCCATAAAATTGGCGTTCAGGCCCGAGATGGCGTCTGTATAGATCACATCATCGGTTGCTTCACTGACCAGCATATTTTTATAGTTTTCGGGGCCAAGTGCTTCTTGTGTCGCGATAAAGCGGGTCCCCACATAAGTGAGGTCAGCTCCCATGGTAAGGGCAGCCCGGACCGCCCGGCCAGTACTGATGCTGCCTGCAAGGATAATGGTTCCGTCAAAAAACTGGCGGACCTGCTCGACGAAAGCGAAAGGGTTCAAGGCCCCGCCATGCCCGCCTGCTCCTGCGCATACCAATATCAAACCATCTACACCGGCTTGAGCCGCTTTGCGTGCATGACGCAACGTGGTGACATCATGAAAAACCAGGCCCCCATAGCCATGGATCTCTTCAACGATCTCTTTGGGATTACCAATGGATGTGATCACGAGAGGAACTTCGCGGGATTTCATGACCGCCAGATCTTCAGATAATCGGACGCGACGATGGGCGCTGAGCGGAATATTCACTCCGTAAGGCGCATCTTCCTCCTTGAGTGCGTTTTTGATCTGGTCCAGCCAGTTTGCGAACTCCTCTGAAGAGCGTGCGTTTAACGCGGGAAATGTGCCGATAACGCCTGCTTTGCAGGCATTGATAACAAGTTCGGTTCCGGAAACCAGGAACATGGGGGCAGCGACAACAGGAACTTTTAGCTTTCCCTGAAAAATGGATGGTAGCGTCATGATAAATTTCTTTAGAAGTCGAGTGCCAGGTGGGAGCTCTCTTCTTTTCCGTTTTGCATTAAAGTGGGTTAGGCCGCGCTGCGTGATCTGTTCTCGCGCTTTAATTCCGGTGTTCTTGTATCTGTGCCAGAGCGGAATACTTTACCGGGGAGAGTACCGGTATGCACTGCCTCACGGATAATATGTGCGCCATTTACAAACACATGATCAATGCCGATTGCGTCAGCATATAATCTGGGTTCATCGCAGGGAAGGTCAGATTTCATATAGACGTCAGCACATCCAACAGTTTCTGGATTGAAAATCACCATATCGGCATGGAAACCAGGCTTCAGGAGGCCGCGATCCACAATACCGAAGGCTTCAGCAGGAACCTGTGTCATTTCATGAACAGCACGTTCCAGAGAAATAACACCATGTTCCCGAACACCCTTGCCCAACACATTCGTCGAGAAAGCAAAGGTGTCAATCATGTCAAGATGGGCTCCCGCATCCGAGGCGCCGATGAGCGTTCTGTCATCCTGCCAAAGATCCGCGCGATCTTTCCACAAGTCGGGATCACCGCCAACGACCGGGGTTCTGAAGGAGGTGCGTAATTCTTCTGAAATCGCAAGATCAAGCATGGCATCAATGGGTTCCTTGCCGAGTTCTTCTGCAATTTCACCAATGGTGCGTTCCTCATATTTCTTGTTTTCTGGATTAAAAGTGGCATCGACGGTGAGTTTTTCAAACTGCGCCATATTGCGCATGGGACCTTTGGTACGGCCCAGGGCATCCAGTTCCTTTCTAAGCTCTGTATCCTTCAGTTTTTCAATGCGTTTGCTGATCGGCATTTGAAAAAGGGACGCCCAGCCTTCGAAGGAATCGAAAATGAAACCGGCATGCATATTGATCCGTAATGTCAGCGGTTGGGGGACCGTTAAAGCGAGAACCTCGCCGCCCTGTTTGCGGGCATGATCAGTTGCGGAAAGCTGGTTTGCGGCAAGCTTCTGATTGCCCGCAGTAATCATATTCCAGTTCAGTGGGCGCTGGGCTGCAACTGTGAGATCCGTCATCAGTTGTATGGTCTCTTCTGAAAAATATCCGACACCCGGCAAAAACTCGAGAAAAGTACCCTCAAAATTCTTGCAGACACCAGCAAGTGCGATTAGCTCTTCGTTGGACGCATGGCGGGAAGGAACAGGCATGCCATCGGCATCATTATGGGTTGTGGACACAGTAGAGGAGAACCCCAATGCGCCTTCCTCAAGGCTTTGTTTGAGCAATGCACACATGGCCTGCAGTTCTTCTTGAGTTGCTTTTTCACCAACAGCACGTTCACCCATAATGACGCGGCGAAGCGCGCTATGACCTGCAAGAAACCCGACATTGAGGCCGACCTTGCCATCCAGTCGGCTTAAATAATCTCCAAAGCTTTCCCAGTCCCAGGGCACCCCCTCTTTAAGGGATGTCACCGGCATCCCTTCGACGCGGGAGAGCATATTCAGCAAATAGGGCGCAGCCTCCTTGGAAAGAGGGGCAATTGAAAAGCCGCAAAAGCCGCCGAGAATGGTTGTTACACCGTGATAGCAGGAGGGAGAGATCTTCGGGTCCCAGAAGACTTGCGCGTCATAATGGGTATGGACATCAATAAAGCCTGGCGAAACGATATGGCCACCGGCATCTATCGTCTCTTTAGCGTCTTCAGAGACCTCTCCGATCGCCGTTATTTTCCCCTCTTTAACGCCAACGGCTCCCTTAAATGCAGCTGCACCGGTACCATCGACAATTTGTGCATTGATGATCTTCAGATCTAACATTTTTCCCTCTTGTTCTTATTTTTTGTTAGTTCGTCTTTTTCTTATGAAAGCACGGATGCGGCTCAGTTTCAACTTTCCTCAGTTGCACACACCAACAAAGAAATCTGATCGACCTCGTCCGGTCACGTCTTCCTGATCTCTATTTCCGGTTCTTGACTGTGCCAAGATCATTGGCAGCTTTATTGACCTTAACCTGTTCCCTTCTCGTCACCCGGATTTTGCACATTTCGGAGAATTCCGGGCGGCAACAATCTGTTGCTTATTAAGCAGGTGAGAGTTTTCAGCGGGTCTTGTTGTCACATCGCCTGCGATCATTTTTCCAAGCCACTGAAAATCACCCTCCAGCGCACGGTTGGAGGTCGCTCGCTCCGCAATCGATTTTGCGCCTTCAACACTGGTTTTGCCGTTTTTTAATTCGAAGCGGAAAACATAGTTTGGGGTCATTCCCATGCGAAGATCGGCTTGCATAAGTCTGCCATCCCCTGACTGGGTAAGGCTATAGAAGCCCTTTGTAAAAGACTGCAGGATGTTATGCGCCGGAAAGTTGGTCAATTGAGCACAGGTCAAATTTGATGGCCATCTGTCATGCTGATAGAAAACCGGTTCACTGCCAGAATTGACCAGAGGCATATAAAGGTTTGTATAGGTATCAGACTGAATAGCGATAGCTTTCCAGGCGAATGTGGAGAATGGCAGAGGGATAACCAGAACTTTTTCCGCGTTAATGCCTCGGAGTTTGAAAAGATGAGCAGCTTTTACCTGCATCAGATTTTGCGCGTATACGGACCATCCGAGATACGCCGTAGAAAAGCATAATGCGCCTGCAAGGGTGTTTCGGTAAGCCGTTGTCCATTTGGGCCTTATCAAAGCCCATAAGGTGACAATCAGGAGCGGTAACGTGTAAAGCGGATCAATAATGAACATCGATCCGATCCCATAGGGATCTTTGGTCAAAGGCCATAAAAGCTGAGTGCCATAAATGGTCGTCGCATCCAGGAGAGAGTGAGTGATGAGGATGGTCCAGACAGCGAGATACGCTCTTATTCTCGTGCCTTCAATTTTTTTGAAAACCCGCCAGAGACCTTCAGCGATAAAGGGGGTTGCAAGGGTCTGAAGCAAAACAGAATGAGTTGCGGAGCGGTGCTGGACAAAATTTTCAAGCGGTCCGCCATAATCCCAGAACACATCGAGATCAGGCAAGGTCCCGATGAGGCCGCCCGTCAAGGCGGCTTTTCGCAGGCCATATTTTTTGCCAAGAAAAGCGGCGCCTAATCCGGCCCCTAACACAAATTGCGTCACTGAATCCATTTTTGCCTCATCTGAAGCCCCGTCAGGATATCATACAGAAATTACTCGGTAGTATATAGAGAAAGACATCGGATGTGATGGGTATCAAATGCAGGAGAGGGGTACGAGGGAAGAAGTGGTGCCCAGGGGCGGATTCGAACCACCGACACGCGGATTTTCAGTCCGCTGCTCTACCAACTGAGCTACCTGGGCCTCCTGCTCTTTCGGGCGTTATCGCCCGCGAGGAAGCTGGGTTATAAAAGAAATTGCAGGGGCTGTCCATACCCCTTTCCAGAAAATTTTCAAAATTCCTGTAAATGGCGAAAATACAGGCTGTTCCAAGGGAGTTAGCCTGTAATTCCACCTAATAATCCAGGTCTTCATCATTGGCTGGAACGGTCTCGTCGCCCGGAATCACATAGCTTTCATTGAGCCATTTTCCAAGATCCAGCTGCTGGCATCTTTTGGAACAGAAGGGGCGAAAAGTAGGGTCGGTTGGCTTGCCGCATTGCGGACATTTACGGGACTGTTCCTGGCCTGTCTTCACGGATGTATCCTGCCTTTAATCAAAAGAAACTATACTGATCGGCCTTGAAGGCATGATCCTCGATCCAGTTTAGCGAGCAGGAGGTGGTCTCTTCAAGTTCTTCCTGGGTCAGTCTTAAAAGTTCCGAAATCTGGCGGCCGCATTTGAGGGAAATGAGCGGGGAGGGTTCTGCCGCCCTGTGACGCTCAAGTGCCGCGAGAAAAGCCTGCGCTTTTCCGTAAGTGAGACCTGAAAAACCCGGAAGAGCCGGAAGAGACATCAGGCTTTGAAGATCCTGAAGTGTCCGCTGCCGGGTCATTTGCATCAGGCCAAGTTCCGTCATACCAATGATACGAACGGCCGCGGGATCGGAACAGCATTCGGATTTAAGGGCGGTTATCAGCTTCTGTGCCGCACCCTTTTCCTGCATTTTCAGGAAATCGATAATCAGGATACCGGAAAGATTGCGAAGACGGCACTGGCTGGCGATAGCCTTTGCTGCTTTATGATTGATCTCCTGGTGAATCTGCTCGCTGGAACCTGTTTCCTGAGCCGTCCCGGAATTCACATCTATGGCAATCAGCGCCTCGGTTTTCTCGATCGTGATCCAGCCACCGCTCGGAAGAGTGATCCGTTTTTCAAGGGCTTCATCAATCTGATCTTCGACATCATTTTTATCAAACAAACGCTCCTTCGCCGTATGCAGATGAATATTCATATCGGTGAATAGAGTGCTGTCTCCGGTTTTGAGCTGATTGAAAAGATCGAGGCCTTTCACGTCAATCCTTGAAGGTGTCTCGGGGAGACGGGTGAGGGCTTGTAAAAGCGGGGAGGGGGAAGCATCCAGTTTACGAGGTTGGGTGTTCGCTGTTTTCGCAGCTATAAGGCTTTGCAGTTTTTGGAAAAGAGTTTTTATCTCAGCCAGGATATCTTCCAAGGTGGCCTCTTTCGCCTGACTTCTGATGGTGGTCGCCCCTGTCTGGACTGAATTGGCGAGCGCCTCCGTTAAAGCGTCTTTAATCGCGTTCCCTTTAAGGGATTTTGAAAAACTGAGCGCACTTCCATGGGATTTGATGACGGCAAGCTTACCCTCCAGCTTCAGGTAGGCGCTGGCCTCTGCCGGTTTCTCGCCTGTTGCGTCCTTTATGATCTGAACCGGCAGCTTTGCCCCTTCATGAATAAGATAATCCGCCGGAATCTCTTTGCGGGAGAGGAAGGCCTGTTCTTTTCCATCCAGATCAAGAAAGACAGCATCCAGTTCAGGGGTAACTGTACTGATCCGGGCAAGGTAAAATGAACCGATTTTGGAGGTGGCTGAATTTGGAAAAAGAAACAGATCTGTCAGGCGATCCTCTTCCAGAACAGCTGCGCGCTGCCCGAGGATGGTTTCTTCTATTATGAGGCGGCTAGCCACCGGTTTTGTGCATCAGATCGGACCGATGCCAGATGTTAAAGCCATTCCCCTGCAACATCATGGAAATCTCATGAAGGGGCAGGCCCACGATATTGGAATAAGATCCCTGGATTTTCTTAATAAAGATACTGCCAAGCCCCTGAATGGCATAAGCCCCCGCTTTGCCGCGCCATTCGTCGCTTTTTAGATACATGGCGATATCATTTCTATCCAGTGGCTTGAAGGTGACTTTACTTTCAACGGTTCTTGAGCGGATCGTGCCGTCCGGCAGGATAAGCGCCGTTCCCGTGTAAACCCTGTGGGTTCGCCCTGAAAGAAGACGAAGGTAGGATTCAGCTTCCTCCTCATTCGCCGCTTTTCCAAGGGACCGCTGTCCAACGGCGACAACCGTATCGGCGGCGAGGATAAAGTTCCCTGCCTGACGCGTGGCAACAGCCGTTGCTTTTTCCACAGCAAGCCGACCCGCATAGTGTCGGGGTTTTTCGCCTTTTTCTGGAAATTCAGGGATATCGGCCGGATCAACGAGATCGGGGACTATGCCAATCTGGTCCAGAAGCTCTTGCCTTCTGGGAGAAGCCGATGCCAGGATCAGTTTTGGAGGGGGGTGCATGAGAGGATCGAGATCAGATGATGACACTGCTTCTCTCTTTTGCAAAGACATACCGCCGCCCTGATCCGCTACGTTTATTTGTAGCGGAAAGTGATGCGGCCCTTGGTCAGGTCGTAAGGCGTCATTTCCACAGTGACCTTGTCACCTGCGAGAACACGAATGCGGTGCTTGCGCATCTTACCTGCTGTATGAGCGAGGACTTCGTGATCATTTTCAAGTTTAACCCGAAACATCGCATTGGGTAAAAGTTCGGTTACGGTGCCTTCAAATTCCAAAAGCTCTTCTTTAGCCATGAATTACCTAGTTCTGTTGTTAAGAAGTGTGTGCAAAATGAGATGCTTGGCCGGAAAATGCAAGCTTTAGTTTGAAAATCCGGTGCAATTTACCGGTTTGGCCTCTATTCGCGTGTGCAGTATAGCATAAATCAGACCAAAGGGGCAGGGCTTGTGGAAAAACGGCTTCTGATATGCTGATAAAGATCATCTCGAACCTGACGATAGGCGTTGAGCCGCATTTCCCGGTTTCCTTCCACCAGGGAGGGATCCAGGGTCAGCCAAAATTCAACATCGGAGGCAGCGGTTCGGGTGATTTCCTCTGCTTGTTTTCGAGCTTCAGGGGAGAGGGTGATGATCAGATCAAAAGACGTATCCAGTAATTCATCAAAGTTCTTGGAAAGGTGATCTGAAACATCCAGGATTTCATCCAGAACCTCGACCGTAAAACCATCAATCTCGGTTGCACGCACGCCAGCACTCTGCACATAGATCTTATGCCCGAACAGGCTTTTCGTAATGGCTTCAGCCATGGGGGAGCGAATGCTGTTATGGGTACAGGCAAAAAGAACACTTGTCGGTGTTGTGGCTGAAGACAAATTGCCGGGTATACTCATCAGGCATTAGCCCCGGATATGAAGAACACAGATCAGTGTAAAGAGCCGTCTGGCAGTGTCAAAGTCCGTTTCCACTTTGCCGTCCAACCGCTCCAACAGGAGTTCCGTTCCTTCATTATGAAGGCCGCGCCGCCCCATATCGATGGCTTCGATTTTTGAAGGTGTGGCGGTTTTAATGGCGTCGAAATAACTTTCACAAATATGGAAATAGTCCCGGATGACCCGTTTGAAAGAGATAACGGGAAGCGGCAGTCGAAGCAGTGTCTCTGTATCATCCTCGTTACGAATATCAAAAATCAGCCGGTTTTCCTCAATACTCAGATGCAGAGAAAAAGGGCCTTTATCTTCCTGCTCGCAGATTTTGAACTGGTTCAGATCGAGAAGATCGAAAATGGCAACCTTCTGCTCATGCTCAATATCAGCATTCCGCCGGACAACTGACTTTTCATCCAGTGTAATATTGACGATGCGCTGATAATCGGAAGACATGATCGATCCTTTATTCTTTTGGCATATTCAATCGAATGGAAACGGAGAGCGCATGGGCTCCCAGCCCTTCTGAATTGGCGAGGCTGACCGCCGCAGGGCCGATTTTTGACAATCCAGTTGCATCCAGCTTGATCAGGGAAGAGCGTTTCATAAAATCCAGTGTTGATAAGCCGGAAGAGAAACGTGCTGTCCGCGCGGTTGGCAATACATGGTTTGGTCCTGCGACATAATCACCAATGGCTTCAGGTGTATAGCGGCCCATGAAGATAGCACCAGCGTGCCGGATTTGCTGCGACAGTGCTTCCGGATCGTCCACGCAG
>JAKSCD010000126.1 GCA_022360775.1 Sneathiellales bacterium
AAATTTGTCCCAGATGTAGTCCACGGCCAAATCATTTGGGTGCACCATGTCCTTTCCATAAAAACGATAATCCCTGAGTTCATCCATCATAATCTCATAAGCTGGAAAATAGGAAACAGTAGGTCTTGTTTGCATTTGATGTACCGCAGAGATAAGGTTTGCCTTGCTTCTCTGATTTTCCACGAAACCATCCTTCAAATGTCGCACCGGCGAGATGGTAAAAATAATTTGCAGATCGGGATTGATCTTTTCTACCATGGACAAAAGGTTCTCAAGACTGTCCTTTAAGGTTTGTACGGTCAACAGTTCTTTTGAAAATTCTTTTTGGGGCACTTTATGGCAATTGGCCACCAATTTTCCTGTGGATCTGTGCCTGTACGCCCAAGCCGTCCCCAAAGTAATTACGAGATGGCTGGCTGATTGCAAATGCTGCAAGATTGTTTGCAATACCTTGTTAAGTTTTTTGACCAAAACCTGCTTCTCGGCTGAACGCAGGTCGGAATGGGCCTCAAAACTGTACCACATCCCTTCCATTTCAAAAACCTCATCATCTTGAAAAGTTTTGTGATTCAAAGCACGTTCCACCAAACTTTCCATGGCAAGTGGGTGGTATAGGATTCCAAATGGGTTTTGAAGGGATTGAAATTGGAAATAGTTCAGTTTTTCTCCAATATTTTCGGCAAAACAGGATCCCAAAAGCAACAGTTTGCTTTGATAATCAATGGGATTTCCATTTTTCTGAAGCGGAACCGAGGTCTGCAGTCTCATGAAAAAACAATAGAATTACTTACAATCACCAATATGCCCAAGCATGTCCTCATACTGATCCTCCAGCTGATCCTCCAACTGCCTCATCAGTTTCAATGTCCTGACCAGGTCATTAAATGATCTATTCCTCAACGCATCCGTTGCATTTCCCATCTCTATCTTGACCAACTCCTGGGTGTTGTACATGGCCTGTAGTTCATACAGACAATCATATCCAAATTCATGGAATATGCCCGTGGATTTGGAAATATCCCAGGCTATACTGCTCAAATCAGTGATCTCAAGATTGATGAAAGTATCCAGATCATAGTGGAAAAGTCCATCTTCAACCATGCTCGAATCTCTTTCCCTGATGAATTCCGGATATTTCCGAACCAAGGTCTGCATGGTATCGGGAGCAACGATAAGATCCTTGTTGCCTCCCTTCAATCTTTTTAGTTCATCAAAGAACTCGG
>JAKSCD010000114.1 GCA_022360775.1 Sneathiellales bacterium
GCAACTGCTGTTCCAGGTACGCAAATCTTTGCGACACCACTGCGTTTTGATGATCAATGGAACCCACAACCCTATCTTGCTGAAAGCTGGAAGATTTCTGACGATAACAAGCAGATTACTTTAAAGCTTCGTGCAAATGCCAAATTTCATGATGGTAAGCCGATAACATCTGAAGACGTCGCCTTTTCACTGGATACTGTGAAAAAGAACCATCCATTTAAAACAATGTTCGCCCCGGTTATCAGTGTAGATACACCGGACCCGCTAACAGCGATTTTGAAATTCGAGAAGCCGCATCCGGCAGCTTTTCTTGCTATGTCCAGCGCCTTGCTCCCTGTCATACCAAAGCATGTATATGGAGATGGACAGGATGCAAAAACCCATCCAGCGAATAGCGCTCCTGTGGGTTCCGGCCCTTTTAAGCTTGTAGAATTTAAGGCCGGTGAACATATTATTCTGGAAAAGAACCCGGACTATTTCATCGAAGGCCGTCCTTATCTCGATAAGATCATTATCAAGAACTATAAGGATACAACCAGTTTAACCCTGGCAACCGATACCGGCGAAGTCCTCATGACCCCTTTCATGGCTTCTACACGTGATATCGCACGTCTGAAAAAGAACAAAAAACTGATCGTGACGAATAAAGGCTATGAAGCTGTTGGACCGCTTAACTGGCTCGCATTTAATACCAAGAACCAATATCTAAAGGATAAACGCGTTCGCCAGGCGATTGCCTATTCCATTGACCGGAACTTCATTGTGAAGGCCCTGCATGCTGGCTTTTCCAAACCTGCAACCGGCCCGGTTGGACCTGGTAGCCCTTACTATGCGGCAGATGTCAATAAATTCGACAAAGATCTTGATAAAGCCAAGGCACTTCTTGATGAAGCCGGTTTCAAACCAGGTGATAACGGCATGCGCTTCAGTTTGAAAGTAGACTATATTCCCGGTCTTGCTGAAATGCAGAAAAACATTGCCGAATATCTGAAGCCACAACTTAAGAAAGTCGGCATTAATGTCGAACTCCGTGCTGCCCCTGATTTCCCGACATGGGCAAAAAGAGTTGGTGGCCATGACTTTGATATGTCCATGGATATCGTCTTTAACTGGGGCGATCCGGTCATCGGTGTGCATAGAACTTACGTATGCGATAACATTCGAAAAGGTGTGATCTGGTCTAACACTCAAAGCTATTGCAATAATGAAGTGGATGCCCTTCTGACAAAAGCAGGGTCGGAGACAGACCAGAAAGCCCGTATTGCACTTTATCAGGAAGCCCAGAGGAAAATTGTAGATGATGTTCCGCAGGTTTTCCTGAATACACTTCCTTACCACACTGTCTACAGCAACAAAGTAGGCAATGCCCCGACTACAATTTGGGGTGCCATGGCTCCAATGGATGAAGTGTATCTTAAGTAAATGAGAGTATTTACGTCAGTATTCGGCGGGCAGGTATAAGATGAGTATTCTAACGGTTATCGCCCGCCGTCTTCTTCACGCTTTTCTTCTGGTCCTGGCGGTTCTGATTTTGAACTTCCTGCTTATTCACCTCGCTCCTGGTGATCCTGCCGAGGTGATTGCCGGTGAGATGGGAGGTGCAACTGAAGAAATGCTTCAGCAAATCCGGGAAACCTACGGGCTGGATAAGCCGGTGATCACCCAACTCGGGATATACCTTTCCCAGGCCTTGCAAGGGGATCTCGGACAGTCTTTTTTCTATAATGCGCCGGTGGTTGACCTCATTCTGGGCCGCATAGGTCCAACGATCCTGTTGGTTATTGCCGCGCTTACTTTTGCCATCCTGATCGGTACCATGCTGGGTGTTCTCTCTTCTCATAAACCCAAAGGAATTATGAGCGGCTTTGTCACCCTGTTTTCTGTTGTCGGTTATTCGGCACCGATTTTCTGGACGGGATTGATGCTGGTTATCCTGTTCGCATGGACCTTCCCGATTTTCCCGATTGCCAATATGTATGACATTACTTTGGAGGGCGGTTTTTTTGCCCGTGTGCTGGATGTCCTTCATCATCTTGTCTTGCCTGCGCTTACATTGGGGATCGTTTACATTGCCCAATATTCACGCCTGACCCGCGCCAGCATGCTTGAAATTCTGGGATCGGACTATATCCGTACAGCGAGGGCAAAAGGTGTTGGTGAAGTTAAAATTTACGGATTTCACGCACTTCGAAATGCGATTTTACCGGTCGTCACTATTGCAGGTCTGCAGTTTGGCAGCATCATCTCAGGCGCTGTTCTTGTGGAAACAGTTTTCAGCTGGCCTGGCCTTGGCACACTGGCGTTCGATTCAATTCTCGCAAGAGATTACCCGACAGTTCTCGGCATTCTCTTTTTCTCCTCGCTCCTGGTGATTGTTGCAAATCTGATTACCGATCTTGTTTATCGGGTCGTTGATCCACGTATTCGGACAGGGGGCTAGAAATGTCAGCATCTGAAATTCACTCTGTCCCTAAAAGCCAGCACCCTCTTGTTGAAGCGGCACGTGCCTTTCGTCAGAGCTGGGCGGGTGTTTTGGGATTTATTCTGCTTGTTGCCATTATCTTCATGGCTTTTGCCGGCCCTCATATTTACGGCGTTGATCCTTTTGAAATCGTCTGGGCACCACTTACGCCACCAGGCGATACTGAAACAGCACCGCTTGGAACAGATTATCTGGGGCGGGACATTCTGGCGGGTCTGCTTCACGGCGGGGCCGCGACCCTCTATGTCGGTTTATCCGCAGGCCTGATTACCATTACCATCGGTATTCTTGTCGGTGCTTTTGCCGGATTTTACGGCGGCGCGGTCGATGAAATGCTGATGCGGGTAACCGAGTTCTTTCAGGTTCTGCCTGCTCTTCTTTTCGCCATGGTGCTGGTCACTCTATTCACTCCATCGATTTTCGTGGTCTCCGCTGCGATCGGTGTGGTCAGCTGGCCAACAACAGCCCGTCTGACACGGGCAGAATTCCTGAAAATCCGTAATCTGGAATATGTAAAGGCTGCAAGATCAATCGGTGCGAAAAACCAGCGTATAATCTGGAGGGTCATTCTTCCCAATGCCCTCGCCCCGTTGATTGTTTCAGCAACATTGACAATCGGTGTTGCTATCCTGTTTGAAGCGGGTCTGAGTTTTCTAGGTCTAGGGGATCCAAACGCGTTTAGCTGGGGACTAATGATCGGTTCCGGCAGGGAACATATTCTGGATGCCTGGTGGACAGTGACCCTCCCCGGCGTCATGATTTTTATTACTGTTTTGGGCTTCAGTCTGGTCGGTGACGGCCTGAACGATGCCTTTAATCCAAAACTGAGGGAGCGGTAATGAGTAGTTTGCTCTCGATCAGGGATCTGGTTGTTGATTTTAAAACTCGCGCCGGTAATGCTCGGGTCCTCAATCATATTTCCCTTGACGTCTATCCAGGTGAAGTCCTCGGCATTGTAGGGGAAAGCGGCTGCGGTAAATCCATGACAGCTCTTTCTGTTATGGGTCTGGTGCCAACACCCCCCGGAAAAATCACCAGTGGTTCCATTACACTGGGCGATGAAGACCTTCTGAAGGTTCCGACCAAGCGTCTGCATCAAATTCGCGGCAAGGAAATCTCTATGATTTTCCAGGAGCCGATGACGTCTCTCAATCCGGTTTTCAGGGTTGGTGACCAGATCGCGGAATCAATCTTGCTCCATGAAAATGTCACCAAAGCTGAAGCCTGGGAGCGATCTGTCAAAATGCTGGAAAAGGTCGGCATTCCTGAAGCAGCTATCCGGGCGAGGAATTATCCTCATGAAATGTCCGGCGGCATGCGCCAGCGTGTAATGATCGCCATGGCCCTTGCCTGTAATCCCAAGGTTCTTATCGCAGATGAACCGACCACAGCCCTTGATGTCACGGTTCAGGCGCAAATCTTTGATTTGTTAAAAGAGCTTCAGCAGGATACCGGTACTGCCATCATCATGATCACCCATGATATGGGGGCAATCGCTGAACTTACAGACCGGGTCGCAGTAATGTATGCCGGTCACGTCATTGAAACGGGTTCCACAAAAGACATTCTGACCAACCCGCATCACCCTTATACACGTGGCCTTATTTCCTGTGTTCCTCATCTGGAGAAAAACCCGACAGAGGAACGTCCTTTCCTGCAGGAAATTCCCGGCGTGGTTCCTCCGCTCACCGAGCTTGGTAAAGGCTGCACTTTTGCACCCCGCTGCCAGTTTCAAAGCAACACCTGCCTGGCTGATCGCCCGGACCTTACTCAAATCACCGCGGAGCATTCGGTCTCCTGCTACAATCTGGAAAAGGTGCTTGCCCAATGAGCGAAGACATACTTCTGGACGTCAAGGATCTGAAAATCCATTTCAGCAAGAAAAAGATGTTCCGCGACCCGGTTACGGTTCACGCAGTCGATGGTGTCAGCTTCGCCGTTCCAAAAGGAAAGACATTTGGTATCGTGGGCGAAAGCGGCTCGGGCAAAACAACAACGGCCCTCGGAGTTTTGCGTCTTGTTCCGATCACCTCGGGCTCCATCGAGCTGGAAGGAACGGATCTCACCACACTTGAGGGCACCGATCTGAGGGACGCACGAAAACGCTTCCAGATGGTCTTTCAGGATCCCTATTCCTCTCTGGACCCTCGCCGGCGGGTAGGTGAGATTGTTCGCGAACCTCTTGATCTCATGGATATTGGTGATCCGGATGAAAGAGACCAGACAGTTCGGGAGCTTTTCGTAAAAGTCGGCTTGCGGGCAGAGCTTACCAATCTCTTCCCCCACCAGTTCTCCGGCGGCCAAAGGCAGCGTGTGGGACTTGCCCGGGCACTCGCCACCAAGCCGGATCTGATCGTGTGTGATGAACCGGTTTCCGCCCTTGACGTCGCCGTGCAGGCCCAGATCCTTAATCTGATGCGTAAATTGCAGGAAGAGAACGGTATTACCTATCTCTTTATCAGCCATGACCTTGGTGTAGTGCAGCATCTTTGTGATCATGTGGCCGTCATGTATCTGGGCCAAATCGTTGAACAGGCAGACCGGATCTCGTTATTTAAAAACCCTCAGCATCCCTACACCAAAGCGCTTCTGTCTGCCGTTCCAAAAGTGTCCGCCTATGAAAACCGGGAAGAACGGGTTCATCTGCAGGGGGATCCCCCAAGTCCGATTAACCTTCCAAAAGGCTGCCGCTTTGCCGGACGCTGCCCGCAAGCCACTGGACGATGTCACGAAACACCACCTCTACTGACAGAAATTGGCTCAGGCCATCTGGCCGCCTGCCATTTGATCGCCTGAATAAAAGCGCCCGGTTTCCGCCGGACGCTTTAAGAACCTACCAATTATCGATATCCTTGCCATCTGTACCGACACAACGATAATTTCCATCATCACCCAGTTCCATGCCCCCTCCGGCATCGTTACAGCGGCTCACCCAGATATCGAGCTGTTTATCACTATCGTGCTCATATTTATGTGTCGTTGATGTTGCCGGGCCTGCAGAAAATTTTCCGGAACCTTTGGGAGGAACGACCCTTTTGTGCATTTTCAATGTGCTGGATCCGCTATTTTGATGCGGCACAGACTGGGCATTCACTGTAGATGTTGTCACAATCGCAACGGCCAGGACCATTGCTAACTTTGGAATTATTAGTGATGTTTTCATATTATTTCGCCCTACATTGCTCATGGTTATATGAGTGCGTCGGGGAAATAGAGCTTTGGTTCAAATCCATTTCCCAAACTCAGGAAGAGGCCTTCGAGGCTTTTTCCAAAATAATTGATAATCGTTATCATTTGCATTAATTTGATCGAGTGTTTTTTAATGTATCGCTTCTGCAATCAAGCTGATTGAGGCCTTACAGAGAAATAAGAGAGGTTGCTTTTCTGGCACCTCACAAGAATAAAGGATGGTTCAAATTATGCGCTCAAAATTAAAATCCCTTCTTATAGCACTTCCCTTTTTCCTAATCACAGGCACAGCTTTTGCTCATTCAGGCGCTGACAGCGAGATCGGTTTCGCCCATGTAATGACCTCTGCAGAGCATCTTATCGGTTTTCTACTGGTCGGTGTCTCCGCGGCCCTCCTCATGATGCTAAAACGCCCTGCACATATTGCTCTCGCTATTGTTGTCGCCGGACTTTATGTCTTGATGCAAGGCGCTGAACATGCCGCACATGGCGGAGAAATATTCGGTTTCGAAACTATTGTCGCAGGGTCAATTCTGGCAATCGGAGCAGGGCGTTTCACCCATGTGGCTTTTAAGCATTTTTCCGCGAAGAAATCTGCTTCGCGTTCATAGGATCTCCCACCGATCTTCTCCGGCAGGGTCCTGGCGACCCTTAAAGACAATTCCGATATTTAAACCCTGACTATACGTCATTGAGAGGACAATAATGCTTCACAAAATCATCAGCGTAACCGAGCGCTACACAAAACTCTCTTCTGCAAAGGCCCACTGTGACGTCCCTTGCAAAATCTATGATCCGGCACCGGCTCTTATTGCGGCCCTTTCCGTTGTCCGGATGATGGATATCATGACTGAAGTTGCAGAAAACAAAGAGGCTGATTTACTGACACAATCCAATAGCCTTACCCGCTGTGTTCTTCAAAAAGAAGAGGAAGCGGAAAAGGTCAAAAAGGAAATCCGTATCATCTGGGGGGACTACTTCAAGGCTCCGCAGTTCGAAGCCCACCCAGCGGCTCATGATCTTGCACACAAAATCATGTTGAAAGCCAGCGCCTGCAAACAGGGAATAGCGCGCGCTGATGGTGAAGAGCTTGTTGAACTGGTTAATCAGTTTGCCGAAATTTTCTGGGAAACAAAGGGTATTGAAACAGCACGCAAAACATCCCCTTACCCGCCTTCAATGGCCGTCGTCTATCCCCAGTTATAGATTGCGGAATCCTTCAGTTGTTCGGCTGGACGCTTGTCAAAATTGATGGAGACAGTATGGCACCGACATTAAGTCATGGTGACTATGTTCTCGCACGCTTGACCTCAAAGTCAAAAGCGGCCAGCCTGACAACGAATAGGGTTGTTCTGTTCACCCATCTTCAGTTCGGCTTCCTGGTTAAACGCCTTACTTGCACAGACAAAGAGGGTGTTTTCGTGGTTACAGGAGATAACCCTGTATCCACACCGTCGGAAACACTGGGGGAAATCCGCGCCGAGCAGATAAAGGCGGTTGTCCGCTGGCGTATTTCACCTCAAGGCATTCAAAAAATGTAAGGCAACGGCACTCCGAAAACTCACTCAAAAGCTAAATAATCAAGAACAAACTCTGTCCGTGTTTGCAAACTCTCTAAAGGCAGTTCCACAATCTGGTATCCTAACCGTTTGTAGATGCTATACATCGCCGCTCCAGTCGCCTCGGCTTCTTCTCTGGTCTGCTTCC
>JAKSCD010000259.1 GCA_022360775.1 Sneathiellales bacterium
GAAGAATGCCGGTGCCATTGGTGACATTGTTTTTCTGAACTGGCTTTATCTCTTTGGTCTTTGGTGTTCCTGCGGTTTGCCTCGTCACTTTTCCTTCTGAAAAAACGACCTCAGATACCGTGCCATCCGGCCGCTGGATTTCACCCGGACCATTGAGGGAGCCGCTTGAGAATTTACCGGCATATCGGGTGCCGTCTTTCTTGACAAGAACTCCGGCGCCGTCGGCTTTGCCGCCAAAGAAGTGACCGTCAATCCTGTCACCATTTCGAAAATAAAACGTGCCCTTGCCTTCAATGCGGCCAAGGAAGATAGACCCTTCATAATAGAGCCGTTTACCAGTCCGGAGCTGCCCGTATTGAAATTCACCTTTTTTTATCAGCCCGATAAAGGAATGGTTTTCGCCATGTTCTGGATTGTCATACCAGAATTTGGCTTCGCCTTCTCCTTCTGCAAATCCGTTTAGGCATCCACCGCTCCAGCTTACTTTTTCATTTTGCGAGGGCACAGTCCAATGCATGATTTTACACCCGGCCTGGTGAACCGGATCAAGAGGGAGATATTGAGAAATTTCGGCTTTCACAAGTGCGGCAGTTGATAGAACCAAAATGCCTGCGGTCAGGCAGATAACAGATTGAATTCTCATTGTAATACGCAACTTTTATATTTTTCTTATTTGGGTTTTTACCGGCTTTCCAGCCAATCGGCAACCGGCCCCAGAACTTCACCTTCCTCTGTCATAATCTTTCCGCCCATCTTTTGAAACCCGTCCAGCGTTTTACGGACAAGAGAGAGGGAAAGAGACAGGGATTGCAGCGCAGAAATTCCGTAAATCTTCGGTGGAGAGACAAAAAAGGGGGATAGCGATACATCCGTAACCCAATCTCCTTTAGGATTTTCACAAGGCGTGGGCGATGCAATTTTTATGGTGATGGTCATTCGGGTACCATCCGCATGAACGGCATTCAGGCTTTCCTCTATCATGGGCATCATCACCGGTAGTCAAAGGTCAGTGTGTCGTTTTTCATGTAACAGCGGCCAACTTTTTTATCGTTGTAATAGACAACCCCCGGCTTGAGCAGACGTTGCTTGTCATCAAATAATCCGCTGCATTGGCGTTTTTTCAGATTGATAAAATGGGCTGTTCCCACGATTTTCCCGTCTTTATAACGGCCCCTGAAAATCGTTCCGTTACCATAGGCAAATTCTATAAAGCCGTGATATTTTCCATCCTTGAAAGTGCCGTTCACTCTGGTTCCGTTTTGATATACATAAAGACCTTGTCCGTCAGGCTTCATGTTGACCAGGTTGAGTTCTCCGTCATAGCGTGTCCCATTGCTGTAGAATAAAGTACTTTTGCCGTATGGTTTGCCATCCTTAAAATTACTGACAAATACAGTACCGCTTGGAAATTCGATTGAGCCTTCACCATGAGGCAGGTTTGCCTTGATATTTCCTTTAAAGATCTTGCCATCTTTGTAGGTGATGCTTCCCTTACCATTGGCGACGCCTTTTTTATGTGGAGCATCAATCACATATTTGGGGGTGACAAGCTTTCCCCAGGAAACAACATTATGATCCTTGAAGACGACTTCCGCATAATTTGTCCCGAAATAGGTCACTTTTCCCGGGCCTTGTAACTTCCCGCGAACAAAATTGCCTTCATAGTGGGGGCCGTCTTTGGAAACAAATACGCCATTGCCGTGAGGCGTTCCTTCGACAAACTTTCCGGTGGTATAACTGCCGTCACGATAGAACTTGGTCCCCGGTCCGTGAAGGCGGCCCTTCTTAAAACTTCCCTCTGACGTGATAACCGGGCCGGAATAGGTTTTGCCTTTCAGATATTCCCCATTTTCAAGCTCACCCACAAAGCTGTGCTTGCGGCCAAATTTTTTATCCGCATAGGAAAAATCAAGAATACCTGTACCATCGGCCATACCGTTTTTACACTGTCCCGTCCATTTCACCTGCTCATTCGCTTCCGGAACCGACCAATGCATGACGGAGCAGCCAGGTTTATCCTGTATGGATAGCTTCAGATATTGAGAAGGACTTGCTCCCTCCGCCGGGGAAAGCAGCAAGAAAGAACATATTGCTGCAAGGGAAAGTTGAGAGACACTTTTCATGGACGCAACCGGGTTATTTATGACACTTGATACGCTTTTCTATTTATGCGCTGAATGGAAAGGTGGCGGTTCCATCAAAAATGATCAAGTGAATTTTTAACCGGTTAAAAGTATTTATATAAGAATTTTATCCTGCCAATGCCTGTTCGGTCTCTTAATTGGCGAGAATTCACCGCGCAATTTTGCTATACTGAGGGTTGGGAGGAAGCAAAATGTCAGAACAAACAGCGGAAGGCTTTGCGTCTTTTAAGGAATTTTATCCCTTTTACTTAAGTGAACATTCGGATGTGACCTGCCGGCGGCTTCATTTTATAGGAAGCGCGCTGGTCCTGTTGATGCTTGGTTATGTTCTTGTCACAGGGCAATGGGTGTTGCTCTGGACAGTTCCGGTGATCGGTTATGGTTTCGCCTGGATCGGGCATTTCTTTTTCGAGAAAAATCGACCAGCGACTTTTAAATATCCCTTCTACAGCCTTTGGGGAGACTGGGTGATGTTCAAGGATATTCTGATCGGCAAGGTGAAAATCTGACGGAAAAACCGGTAAGGGTGTTTCAAAACACGATCTACAGAGATGCTGCTTGAAAGACACATCTGGCGTGATGTAGAAAAAAGAGCCAACCTTTTAAATGCATCCAACGGAGAAATCCATGACCAGAAAAGCGCCAACGGATTGCGTGTCCATGGCGGAGCTGCGCCCGCAGATCGACTCGATTGATAACGAACTGATTGAACTGCTTTTTATCCGTTCCCGGTATATTGATCGTGCCGTTGATCTAAAGCGTATCGAAAATCTGCCTGCAAGAACCACAGATCGGGTTGCTGAAGTGATCGGGAATGTAAGAAAGATGGCGAGCGAAAGGGGGCTTGATCCACAATTGGCAGAAACGCTTTGGCACGAGCTTATCGAATGGAGCATTGCCCGCGAAGCCAAGCATCTGGGATAGGAAAGTCATGGGAGCAGACCTGAAATTTCCGGATCGCTGTGAAACCGAGCGTCTTCTTTTGCGAAAACCGGTTACAGAAGATGCTGTGCAGATTTTTGGCGCCTATGCCACAGATCCGGATGTTGCCAGGTTCTTGATCTGGCAACCGCATAAAGAGCCAGAGGAAACAAAAGAATTTATTGCTTCTTGCCTCGAGGAGTGGGAGGAGAGTAAAGGCTGGCCTTATGTGATTGCTCATCGGGAAAAGCCGGAAGAACCGATCGGAATGATCCATCTTCACAGAACAGCCCATGATATCAGCGTTGGATATGTTCTTGCGAAATCCTGGTGGGGGCAGGGAATGATTACGGAAGCATTTATTGCTGTTATTGATCTTTGCTTCTCTCAACACGGAATTTACAGGATCTCCGCTTTTTGCGATGTCGAGAATTCAGGGTCAGCGCGTGTGATGGAAAAAGCAGGGCTCACCTTCGAAGGCATTCTAAGGCGCCATACCATTGCGCCTTCTCTCTCAGCAGAGCCAAGAGATTGTAAATTATATGCAATCGTTCGATGAAAATGTCACGATAACCTGAAATCCGCAAAAAAAAAGATCTAGCGATACAAACACCAAAAGCCGCATCCCGGCGAACCGGTGCGGCTTTGATAAAGGCTTTATCGGGAAATCAGTTTTCCCGCTAGCGGATCTTATCCTTCGCGAAGGGCGCGCTTGCGAGCCAGTTTACGTGCGCGGCGAATTGCTTCAGCCTTCTGGCGAGCGCGTTTTTCAGACGGTTTTTCGTAATGGCCCCGGAGCTTCAGCTCACGGAAGATGCCTTCCCGTTGCATTTTCTTCTTTAGAGCGCGTAGCGCTTGATCGACATTGTTGTCGCGAACATGTACCTGCACAGTTAAAGTGCTCCTATGCTATCTTGTGGTTGTGACAGTTCACAAAGTGGCGAGGTTAGTAACACGACCTCCAACCCTTGTGAAGCAATAAACGCCTAAAATAGGCTAATAATTTTTAAGAACCCCTTTTTTAGCACATTTTGTCTGGTGTATATAGTAAAAATGGCTGTGAAATCGATCGTTAAGATGGGAAATCCGGTTTTGTTGAAACCGGCCGCTCCTGTAACTGATATTCGTGCCCCCGAGATTCGGCACCTGATTCAGGATATGTTCGATAGCCTGGAGGCTGTCGGCGGAGTCGGGCTTGCCGCACCGCAAATAGCGGTTGGCCTGCAAGTGGTGATCGTGAAGATCCCCAGGGCGCGTATGGCGCTAGAAGAAAACCGCAATGCGGGAGAGGTCGGGCCGAAAGTCCTTATTAATCCTATAGTTGAAGGAATTGGCGAAGCTAACCAGCTGGGATGGGAAGGGTGCCTTTCGGTTCCGGGTCTAAGGGGGCTCGTGCCGCGCTTTTCCTCGGTTCATCTCAAGGCTCGGGATCAGGAAGGGCAGGAAATTGACCAGGTGATTGATGGTTTTTACGCGCGTGTCCTTCAACATGAATGTGACCATTTGTCCGGAATTTTATACCCGCAGCGCATGACAGACCTGAAGCTTCTGGTATATGAAGAAGAGATGAATTCATTTATGGAGTATTATAGTTCTGTAGATGGAGATGTTTAATGCTCAAGGAGCTTTGAAATGACCAAAAAAGCCATTGATAGAGATAGTCTTCTGGATGCCGTTCTCTCCCATGTGATGTTTGATGGCTGGTCAGTTGAGGCGGTTAAACGCGCAGCTGACGATCTGGGTGTGGATGTGCTGGAATTTGATCTTCACTTCCCCAGAGGTATTGCAGACATGATCGCCTGGTATGTTGAACGGGCTGATATCCGCATGGAGGAGGAACTGTCAAAACATGACCTCGCTTCCATGAAAATCAGGGAAAAAATCACCTTGGCTGTGTGGTTGCGCCTGGAAATGATACAGGATCAAAAGGATGTGGTGCGTAAAACTCTGACCTGGTTATCCTTGCCGGCAAATTCTGCACTTGGCGTTAAATTAACAGCCAGTACGGTTAGCCGGATCTGGTACGCGATCGGAGATGCGTCAACGGATTTCGCTTATTACACAAAGCGTATCACGTTGTCTGCTGTTTATGGATCAACGCTTCTTTACTGGCTGGATGACATGTCAGAGGAGCATGAAAAGACACGCGGCTTTCTGGATCGCCGCATTGAAAATGTGATGCAGTTTGAGAGATTTAAATTTAAGACGCGGGAATGCCTGGGTAAGAAACCGGATTTTTCCTTCGTTCCGAGGCCGGGGCGCTTTTTTAGAAACCTAAAGGCCAGATAGAAACGTCTGGGCTTAATTCTTCAGGAAAAGAAAATGCTGAATAACAAAATCATCCTGATTACCGATGCTTCTCATTTTGTTGGAAAACCGGGATCCCGTACGCTGTTAAGGGAAGGGGCAACAGTTTATGCGCAGGATGCGTCTTTCACTGATGCTTCAGCGCGCGCTGCTTTCGAGGAAGAAGTCCCCGGCGTGAAAACCCTTGCTGAACAATTACCCAAGGACGTGCTGGAGGCCGTTTTGAAGGCTGAAGGGCGTCTAGATGTGATGATTAATAATGACGCCTACCCAGCTGTAAAAGCAGCGATTGATGAAGCGGATGTGGATGAGTTTCGCAACACCCTCGAAGGACTGATGGTGCGGGGCTTTGAATATGCCAAATATGTCTCCGCCGAAATGAAAAAGGCGGGCAAAGGCAAGATCATCTTTATTTCATCAGCCGTTCCCAAACACGGCCTGCCCAATTACTCCATGTATACCGCTGCACGCGGCGGCGCTAATGCTCTGGCAGTGTCTCTTGCGAAGGAACTTGGAAAGTACAATATCCAGGTCAATTCTCTGGCTCCCAATTTTGTGGAAAGCCCGACCTATTTCCCGCAGCATCTGCTTGACGATCCGGAAACCTACAAGAAGATAACAAAACCGATCCCGCTTGGCCGCCTTGGAAAACCAGAAGAGGCAGGGGAATATCTTGCATTTCTATCTTCTGACAAATCGGATTTTATTACAGGTCAGGTCCTGTACTTTGCTGGCGGCTGGGCTTAAGCACTAGATTTTGGGTGGGGTATTCAGCGGGAAAAGCCGTGTTACATGCCCCATCTTCCGGCCTTTGCGAGCTTCTGCCTTTCCGTAAAGATGCAGGCTCATATCCGGGTGATCCAGAATATCCTGCCAGTGATCCACATCGTCGCCAATCAGATTGCGCATCACCGCATTGGAATGGCGCTGGGCTGAGCCCAGTTTTAAACCGGCAGCGGCCCGAATGCTTTGTCTGAACTGGCTTGTTGTACATCCCTCAATCGTCCAGTGACCGGAATTATGGGGGCGAGGGGCCAGTTCATTGACCAGGACATCACCATCTCTTGCGACAAACATTTCAACAGCAACAAGACCGACAAGATCAAGATTTTCGGCAATTTTGCCTGCAAGACCCAAGGCGTGATTGGTCACGGTGGACAGGATATTGGCAGGGGCCAGGGTGATGTCCAGAATGTGATTTTTATGACGGTTTTCTACCGGATCATAAGCCTGAATGTCACCGTGAACTCCGCGGGCAACAATGACAGAAATTTCAAGTTCGAAGGGAACAAACCCTTCAAGGATAGCGGGTTTTTCACCGATTTCTTTCCACGCTTGCTCAATTTCGGTAGCAGAGCTGATTTTAAACTGACCCTTTCCGTCATATCCGTCCCGCCGAGTTTTTAAAATGGCTGGCGTGCCAATACGCTCTACCGCTTTTTGCAGTTCTTCAAGGCTTTCAACATTGGCAAAAGGGGCTGTCGGTACACCAAGGCTATTCACAAAGCTCTTTTCAAGATGCCGGTCTTGCGTAATTTCCAGGATTTTTTTTCCAGGTCTAACAGGGACCAGCGGCTCGAGAAATTCCAGCGTCTTGGTTGGAATATTTTCGAATTCCAGTGTGACGGCGTCAACGGCGCGGGCAAAGCGACGAAGCGCTTCTTTATCCGCATAATCGGCAATTGTGCTTGTATTTGCTACCTGCGCTGCGGGACTTCCTTCTTCCTGACCATAAATATGGGTTTTAAAACCAAGCTCTGCGGCGGCGATTGCCATCATCCGCCCGAGCTGGCCATCGCCCAGAATTCCGATAGTCTGGCCAGGGGAAAGTGAAGTCATTTGCAATTCCTATTCAGCATTATTGACTGGTTCATCTGCAACGGCATTGGTTTGAGACTGTCGCCAGTTATCCAGGGCATCAGCCGCAGATGGATCGGAAAGCCCCAAAATACTCACCGCGAACAGGGCCGCATTTGTTGCTCCCGCTTTGCCAATCGCCAGTGTCCCCACAGGAATACCGCCCGGCATCTGCACGATAGACAGAAGGCTGTCCATCCCTTTCAGAGCTTTACTTTCGACAGGGACCCCCAGAACAGGTAATGAGGTCATCGAGGCTGTCATTCCAGGCAAATGGGCTGCACCGCCTGCACCTGCAATAATGACCTTGATCCCGCGCTCTTTAGCTGTTTTTGCGTATGTCACCAGACGATCCGGTGTTCTGTGGGCAGAAACAATCTTTTTCTCAAACGGGATATTCAGGTTTTCCAGAATGTCGGCGGCGTGTTTCATGATAGGCCAGTCAGATTGACTTCCCATTATGATACCGACCTGTGCGCCTTTTTGACCCATAATTTGGTGTCCTGTTGTCGGAAGTAACGAAAAATACAGTATTTTCGGGGATTATAGAGCCGCTTTTCTGAGAAGCAAGCAAAGCATGTCAGCTTTGAATATTGCGAGAAATAGCGTATGAATTGGATTAATCGTATCTTTTGTCTGTTGGGTTTTTAAATGAAAGTTGGATCAACGGATCGTTCGGCAAGAACGGTATCGACAGGTAAGGCCACCGCAAAAGCTGCTACAGATGCCTATGGCAGTGTTTCAGCGCCTCGGACGATCAGTGATACTACATCGATCATGGGAATTCCGGAAGCGGAACTGACACCAAAGGTTCGTGAGGCCATCATGACCCTGATGGAAGAAGTGGACCGGTTGCGTCGTTCTGTTGATGGAATTAACAAAAGGCTGGCGGAGGCGGAAAAGCTTGCTGATCAGGATCCGTTGCTGCCTATTTATAACCGGCGCGCTTTTGTACGGGAGCTTACCCGTGTACAGGCATCCGTTGAACGGTATGACAGTGCCGCAAGCCTTATCTATATTGATCTGAACGGTTTTAAGGAAGTCAACGATACCCACGGCCATCAGGCCGGGGATTTTGTGTTGGCAGAAGTTTCCAAAAGACTGGTCACCAGTGTTCGTGAAACAGATATTGTCGGCCGTCTGGGAGGGGATGAGTTTGGCCTGATCCTTGCCCGTACGGATCAGGGAGCCGCGACTAACCTGATGCAGCGCCTGCCAAGGGAAATGGATAATAACCCGATTCTCTGGGAAGGGCAGAAGCTTGATATCGGGATGTCTTTCGGTGTCGTCCCCATTCTGTCGGGCATGAATGCAGAGCAGGCATTGAGCGAGGCGGACGATAAAATGTACAAGCAGAAAATGCAGAGCAAAAAAGGCGAAAGCTGAAACGTTTAGTTTCAGGCAATTATATCCGGCAAAAGGGCGCTTTCAGCTTTGAAAATCTGGTCTTTCAGGATCAGTTTACGTTTTTTCATGCGCTGTAATTGTAGGCCGTTGAAATTTCCGGATGTCACCAGGGCATCAATTGCAAGATCCAGATCTCTATGTTCGGTTTTCAGTTCAGCAAGTTGCTGTCTTAAAGCTTCCTGATCATCAACCACTGTCATGATAAAGCCTATCCTTGTTGCTCAAATTACAACCGCCCGACCACGAAATTTTGAAAAAAACAACAAATGCGGTAGTCTGGGGTGTTATTGTACCATTTTTTTTAACTTACGGCCAGATGACAAACGGAAACTGACATCCTGAACTTGCCCTGGCAAGGTACAATAATAAAAAGAATGTGCAGGTCGATTATCAGGCGGACCGTAACGGTGCGTGTTTATGGATAGGAAGCGCACAAGAGTCAAGGGAGTGTCTGTTGGCCGTATTTTCATCTGCTGGATTTCCACCCTGCGCACTTTGGGAATATTCTGTAAAACTCTATAGTAATGAAGAGGTTTCAAAAGCCTGTCTGTCCTTGCAGGACCGGCAGTCCCTTGATGTGAACATTGTGCTCTTCTGCGTCTGGGTTGCGGCAAGCGGGCATGGTGAATTTGAAGGGAGTGAACTTTCCTCAGCGCTGCATATCAGTAAAAACTGGCAGGATGGATCTGTTAAACCCCTTCGGGATGTGAGACGTTTCCTAAAATCATCTTTTGAGCCGATTGATGCCAGAATGGCTGCTGATCTAAAGCGGGTTATATCTGAAAGCGAACTTTTTGCAGAGAAACTTGAAATCCTTGCGCTGGATCGATTGATTGACAGACCTGCCACGGGGAGCTTCGATCAAAAAGCCTGCCTTGAAGCGGCAGCCCTTAATCTGATGACATATTTTCAGAATTGTCTTGGAAAAGATCCTGATATGAAAGATCAGTCCGACCTTGAAGCTGTGCTGAGCGGCGCTTTTCCAGAAGAAGAGATTGTCGGTCTCCTGCTTACGAAGTCCCTTTCAAACCAGACCAGCGACTGACC
>JAKSCD010000267.1 GCA_022360775.1 Sneathiellales bacterium
AACTCCCTCAAAGTGAGGGCTTGCCAGAGCTTCCTTTGTATCTGGTGATGCCAAGTAAAAAATTGCTTCCCGAACGGATTCGCAAGCTTGTAGATCATCTGGTTATTGAAAATCGGCAAATTCCTTTGGTGTAACGGTTACTTCAATACGTTCATGTACCCCTTAAATAATCTATCCTGAGCCGGAAACCCGGCTTAGAATAATGCCTTCCTGTTGAAGCCAGGATAATCCGTTTATTATTAAAGTTGCGGTCGCAGGATTGCAGGCAATTGGAATATCATAAAGGGTTGAAAGGCGGACCAGGGCTTTGACATCTACATCATGGGGCTGCGCAGTAAGCGGGTCCTGAAAAAAAATGAGGATGTCCAGTTTCCCTTCACAAATCATCGCTCCGAGCTGTTGATCTCCGCCAAGTGGACCGGATTTGAGTTTTGTGATTTGAAGTTTTTCATGCGCGCGCGTTAAGACCTTCCAGGTTGTTCCGGTCGCGAAAAAAAGGTGAGGGAGAAGAGCGTTTTTGTGATCCGTGACCCAGGCAGAAAGCTTTTCTTTTTGCGCGTCATGGGCGACCAGACCAATATTCAGAATATGTGCCATCGGAGAAATGAGTTTTATTACAGGAGTTTGAAAAGCCTGACGTCTTTATTTTCGATCCAGCTGGAAACTGTCGCGTCAAATTCTCTAAAATGAGGAGATTGCAGATGGATATCGAACGCATTTTTGTCCGTATATATCTCATATAAAAAAAATAAATCCGCTGTGTCAGCGCTTTGACAAACATCGAAGTAATGGCAGCCTTCTTCACGTTCGAGAGAGTTTTTGGCCTGTTGCAGCATCACACCGAGAAAGTCTGAGACTTTTTCTGATTTGACCCTAATCTCAACTGTTACAACGAGCATAGGCTTTCCTTTATCTTTATGTGTCGAATTGCCGGGCAACACCATAACCCTTGTTGAATTTAGCCAATGCCTCGTCCATCTGATCGGCTGAGAGTTCAGAAGCACCTCCAGCCATAAGGGTTCGCCAATAAACCTCGCATAAGGTCTCTACTTCCTCAGCCATTGCCAGGGCTTGTTTGAGAGAGGCGCCGACAGCAATCTGTCCATGATTGGCAAGCAGACAGGCTTTTCGACCTTTCAAGGCTTCAATGGCGACATCCGAAAGGTCCTGGGTTGCAAAGGTGCGATAGGGTGCACAGCGAATGCTGTCGCCGCCCGTAAGACCAATCATGTAATGGATCGGCGGTACCTCTTTATTGAGGCAGGCAATGGTCATGACAGCCTTGCCATGGGTATGGACAATGGCTTCAACATCTTTTCTGGCTTTGTAAATATCTTCGTGGAAACGCCACTCGCTTGACGCTTTGCGTAATCCGTTCAGACTTGACGCATCACCGTCAATTTCCTTGAACACCACATCTTCAAGTGAAATGTCTTCATAAGCCATTCCGGAAGGAGTGATGAGATATCCGTTTTCTGCCCTTACAGAAGCATTACCGGATGTTCCCTGATTGATCCCTTTGGTGTTCATTTCAAGAACTGTCTTGATGAGTTCACGCCTGAGTGCATTATTTATCACCGGCACTCTCCTTCATTTGTTTCTCAAGGAGTTCCAGGGCTTTAATAAAAAAGTCCTCTGATCCGAAATTGCCGGATTTCAGGGCAAGCGCACGAGAAGGTTCTTCTGTTGTCAGGGTCCAGGGAACCCCCGGATCAATCTCTGGTCCAATATGCAGGGAAGAAATCTCAAGAGCCTGAATGACTGCACCAGAGGTTTCACCGCCAGCGACAACAAAACGATTGAAACCTTCGAGAGACAGAGCTTTTGCAATCTCGCCCATTGCAATTTCGATCTTCTCTCCAAGAGCAATTTTTCCAAATCCTGACTGGGCGCGACGTACGTCTTCTGATCCCGCAGACGAATATATCAGAACAGGTCTGTCAGGGTCTGTCTGGCTTAATGAAAATTCAAGCGCGTTACGGATAACAGGAGCACCACGGGCAATATCATTCGGATCAATTTTGAAGGATGGGATATATTTTTTTGCGTGGCGAATTTGCTTTAACGTTGTATCGGAACAGCTACCGGATAAGATAACATTTCGGCCGGCAGGTGGACGAAATGCATCTGTGTCAGCCTCTCTATTGAGCAAGCCCTTATTTTGGAAGTTGGCCGGAAGTCCCATGGCGACAGCAGAGCCTCCTGTAACGAGGGGCAGATTACTGATCGCCTGTCCGATTGTTTTCAGATGCTCATCATGAATAGCATCCAATATGTAGATTGTCGGGTTTTCCTTGCTGTTTGAAGAAAACGCGGTTCTGATTGCCTGCTCCCCTTTGCTCACTTCTTCGCAATAGATGTTTTCGACATTTGAGCGGCTTTGAGCTGACAATACCCTTGCCAGATTGGAATCTGTCATGGGCGTCAAAGGATGTGTTTTCATCGAAGATTCAGAGAGAAGTTGATCAAAAACGAACAGATTGCCTTGGTACACAGTCCGCCCGTTCTTGGGAAATGCAGGACAGGCAATTGTGTGAGAACAATCGAGCTCTTTCATCAGGGCGTCGCTTACTGGCCCGATATTGCCTTCTGAAGTCGAGTCAAATGTGGAGCAATATTTGAAGAAGATCTGTTTCGCACCCGCTTTTTTAAGCCATCGACAACATTCCAGGGATTGTGAAACAGCCTCTTTTGCGGGAATGGTTCTTGATTTCAGGGCTATGATAACCGCATCTGCATCTGGAACAGGTGTTAAATGATCAGGTACACCGACAATTTGCACGGTTTGCATTCCTTCAGCCACAAGGATCATGGCAAGATCTGTGGCACCTGTAAGGTCGTCTGCTATACAGCCAAGCAACATTTTAACGTCCTAACGATTATGTTTAACGAGATGAATAACTTCTTCGGTTACCTTCCTTGTGCCCATGTCACCGCCGAATTCCATCGGACGTAAACGATTTTGCGCAAATCCTGTTTCAACGGCGTGCTCGATTAAATCAGCTGCATCCGACAGGGCACTGACACTCGATTTATCAGCGAGATATTCCAGCATTAAGGCCCCACTTAAAATAGCAGCCAGAGGATTGGCCTTGTCCTCGCCCATGATATCCGGCGCGCTACCATGAGCAGGCTGGAACAAGCCATGTTCATCTCCTATTTCACCGCAGGCTGCCATGCCCATTCCACCGACCAAGCCGCCTGCGAGGTCAGACAGAATGTCTCCAAACATGTTTTCTGTGACCAGAACATCGAAGGCCCACGGCTTTCTTACAAAATCGAGAGCTTGTGCATCGACATAACTGAAACCGATTTCGATATCCGGGAATTGAGCCGCCCGTTCTTCAAATATCTTGCGAAAAAAAGCCATGGACCTGAATACATTCGCCTTATCCACACAAGTCACGTGACCCGGTAATCCTTTGCTTTTTCTTTTATGTGCAAGTTTAAAGGCAAAGTCATGCAGCTTTTCCGTTGTTGCGCGCGTAATGCGAAGGATATCCTGCACTTCCTCATTTGTTGCAACTGTATCCCGCCGGTGCACAGCAGCGGAATAGAACAGGCCTTCGGTGGATTCGCGCAAAATAACGAGATTTATATTGTCTGCTTCGGGGCTGCTGAGGCGCCGCGGAATATTGGCATAGGCTTTAACAGGCCTGATCCCGGCATATAACTGAAACATTTCCCGCAAGCGAAGGTGAGGGGAGATTTCAGTACCATCCGGATGACGGATAGAGGGAAGTCCAATTGCCCCGAGGAAGATGGCATCTGCATCCGAAATCCGTTTTTCTCCGCCTGGTTCGATATCTTGACCTGTTTCTCGGAACAGTCCGGCGCCAGCTTGCACAAGGTCGAAGTTAAGGGCGAATCCGCCTAGCGCTTCCTGAGCAGCTGTCATAACAGCCATCGCAGATTCAGTTACATCAACTCCTATGCCATCCCCTTTGATGGTTGCAATCTGAAACGATGAAATTCCCATAAAATCAATCCTGTAAGATACAAAACCAAGCGTCTTGGCAGTGAAAATTTGATTGTATTTAAGGAGTAAATTGTGAATTTGTCAATGTATACATTAAAAAATTTATTGACATATTTTTTACCGAATATAATTTAGCCGGATATTGAACAGAAGCTTTTAAAAGCCGGGTTAATTCAAATATTCAAGTGAATAATTTGCCACTTCATGGGAGGTAAGAGATGTTAAAGAACTTGCTTAGATTTTCTTCAGGGGCCGCAGCTGCTGCGACCCTGATCGTGGGTACGTTTGCATTCGCCCCAAATGCATATGCACAAAAAATTCTTAAATTCAGTCACACCGATAATCCTGGTGGATCACGCCAGGCGGCGGCTGAAGTTTTTGCAAAGAAAGTTGCGGACTATACTGATGGCCGCTACAAGGTGCGTATTTTTCCTGCAGGTCAGCTGGCGAATGACCCGAAAGCGATTGAGCAGCTCCAGTTGGGCGGTGTTGATTTCACTGTTTCTGCAACAGGAAGCTACGCAACTCACCTGCCGAGCCTGAACCTTACCGCGATGCCTTTCCTTGTGGATACTTACAAACAAGGTTGGGAGTTTTATGACAACTCCCAATGGCTGAGAGGTGAGTTTGAAAAGCTCCCGTCCAAGGGTTTCCGTGTTCTTTCTACCTGGGAAGCCGGGTTTAGAAGTTTCACAACAAATATGGAGCTGAAATCACCGGAAGATGCCAAAGGTCGCAAAATGCGGGTTTATCCAAATGACATGATCCGCTGGACAATGGAAGCGATTGGGTTCCAGACAGTCGTTATGCCCATTACGGATGTATATCTTTCCATTCAGCAGGGTGTTGTAAATGGTCAGGAAAATCCGGTTGATACTATTAAATCTCTGCGCTTTTATGAAGTTGCGCCGAACCTTACACTGACCAGGCATGTCTATAGCCCACTGCCTTTGACGGTCTCTGAGAAAACCTGGCAGAGTTTTTCTGCTGAGGATCAGAAAGCCGTGCAAAAAGCGGCGGCAGAAGCGAGCGCCTTTAGCCGCAAGCTTGTCCGGGATTCAGTGAATAGCCAGCTTGAAGAAATGAAAGCTGCCGGTGCCAAGGTTTCTTCGCCGGAAATCGGACCGTTCCGTAAAGCGGTTGCGTCGGTTTACGACAAGGCAAAAGGTATCTACGGTGATGAGGTCGCCAAGGTTCTCGCAGATGCTGCCTATGTCCGCGAAAAATTCCCCTCAAAATAATTAAGCTTGTTTACGCAGCGTCCATTCCAACTGAATGGTCGCTGCTTGATATCAAGTGGTTGGAGTTGAACTAAATGGACTATCGCAGTTCTTATCCGTTGATCTTGCAACTGGTGAGTAGGGGAATAGATATCTTCCTCGCGACAGCAGGTATTGTTGTGCTGTTCCTGATCTTCACAAACGCAGTTTTGCGGGGGGCTGCAGGATTTGATTTGGCCTGGTCACTGGAAGTGACAGCTTTTCTCCTGTTATGGCTGACCTTTTTGGGGTGTGCCGCAGCGGCATCCAGAGGGGCACATATGAGGGTGACAGAGCTTGTCGAGCATCTTGTCCCTGACCGGGCAAAACCCTTTTTGGAATTTGCAATTAGTCTGGTTGTGCTGGTACTGCTGCTCACCCTGATACAGCATGGACATAATATTGTCCTGCATACCTGGGCGCAGAAAACGACGGTCTTGTACTGGCCTGTTGGTTTGCTCTACGCCTCCATGCCGATCGGCATGGCGCTGACACTTCTTTTTCATCTTTACAATATGTATCTCGATATCCGCCGGGCGCGAGGTGCGCGAACCATTGGCCCGAACAATGATAACGACCATGATTGGGAGGATTATGAATGATCCTGTTGTTTATTTGTGCCGTTTTTCTGATCTCAATCATGATCGGTGTACCCCTGGTATGGGCTATCCTGATAACGGCTGTGCTCCCGATTTTTGTTTTTGATCTGGGCTATCCTTTACAAGCGGTTTATCTCAATTTTATTGGCGGGGTAGAGCCCAACCATTTTATTGCCATTCCCTTATTCATTGTCGCTGGCGAACTTATGGGCAGAGGTGGCGTTGGTCAGCGGATTATTGATTTCGCGAAAGCGGCATTCGGGTTTTTGCCTGGAGGGCTTGGATTTGTTGTCGTAGGGGCGTCAATGCTTTTTGGCGGTATTTCAGGATCTGCCATCGCAGATTCTGCAGCGATCGGGTCTGTCATGATCCCCAATATGGCAAAGCAAGGGTACAAGAAAGCGTTCGCAGGGGGGCTGGTTGCGGCGGCGGGAACAATAGGTATTATTATCCCGCCGTCCATCCCGATGCTTATTTACGGTTTTGTTGGAAATGTATCTGTTGCTGATCTCTTTCTGGCAGGTGTTGTGCCTGGATTGATTTTTGGCGCACTCTTTATGGCGGTTTGCTATTATATCGGCAAGAAAACCGGTTGCGATCCGGGAGGGGTTCGTACTACGCCCGGGGAATTATGGCGTGCCTTTGTGGCGTCTGCGCCTGCGCTCTTTATGCCAGTGTTGATCCTTGGCGGTATTTTCGGGGGCATTGTGACCCCAACCGAAGCCGCTGCTGTTGCTGTGGTATACGGGTTTCTTGTAACTGTCGTCATTTATCGAGATTTCACACTACCTGAAATTCCTAAACTGTTTGTAGATTCCTTTGTCACCAGTGCGATTGTGATGGTGGTTATTGGAGCAACAAGTGTTCTTGGATGGCTTATCACATTGGAGCAATTGCCGCAGATACTCGTTGAGTTTGTCCAGTCAGTTTCATCAGATCAACTGACATTCCTGTTGCTGGTTAATATCGTGATGCTGATTTTAGGCCTCGTTCTGGATCCGGTGCCTGCCATTCTCCTGACGGCACCTCTCTTTATTCCAATGGCCATGACATTTGGTGTCGATCCAATTCATCTCGGGGTTATCATGACCTGTAATGTTGCTGTTGGTCTCTTTACACCGCCGGTTGGGGCAACATTATATGTAGCGTCACGGATTTCAGATGTCGGGGTCTTATCCATCGCCCGGGCCATGGCTCCGCTTTATATTGCAGCGATTACCGCTTTGTTGCTGGTCACCTATTTCCCGGCTATGTCGATGTCGATGGTTTATGCATTCCGCTAGAGGAAACCAAATGATGCAACTTGATCAGATCGAGCGTGTGGGCGCTGGTTTGAACCGGCCTGAATGTGTACTTGCAACGCGAAACGGACGGATCTACACAGCAGACTGGAGGGGCGGTGTTGCTGTTACAGAGGCAAATGGGGAGAGCTGGCTCTGGACGCCAAAAGCTCAGGATACGGATCTGAAGGCAAACGGGATCGCCTTGATGCCGGATAATTCCGTCCTTCTTGCACATTTGGGGGACGAAGAAGGCGGAATTTATCAAATTACCGAAGATCGAGATCTTATTCCCTTTTGTATGGAGGTGGCAGGCAAACGCCTGCCACCCTCCAATTATGTGCATTTGGATGCAGCCGGGCGTATATGGGTTACGGTGAGCACAAGGCAGATCCCTCGCGCTTTGGGATATAGCTCTGATGTTGCAGATGGATTTATTCTGTTGATCGATAAGGGAACAGCAAGAATTGTCGCTGAAGGTCTGGGATATACCAATGAATGCGTTGTGCATCCCGATGGCGAGCGTCTTTTTGTGAACGAAACCTTTGCCAGGCGATTAAGCAGTTTTGACATTCTGCCAAATGGAGATCTTGAAAATCGGCAAACAGTAGCAGAGTTCGGGCATGGCGTTTTTCCAGATGGTCTCATATTTGATAAAGACGGGGGGATCTGGATCACGTCAATTGTAAGTAACCGGGTCATTCGTCTTACCGAAGGGGGTGCTCAGAATGTGATTATTGAGGATTATGATCCCGAGCATCTGAATTGGGTGGAGCAGGCGTTTTTGAAAGGTGAAATGGGGCGCCCTCGTCTTGATAAGACGCCAAGTAAAATGCTTAAGAATATTTCAAGCCTGGCATTTGGCGG
>JAKSCD010000124.1 GCA_022360775.1 Sneathiellales bacterium
AACAAAACAAATGACAAGATATTTTGCCCTGCTGCTTTTTATTGTAGCGGGTTTTTCCTTCCATGGCATCCGTGAAGCAACATCCGGGGAAAGAGAACTCTTCTCAGCGCGGGGAATATCGGTTGATGTAACCGCAGGTTCAGCAAGCGAAGCACGAATTTATGCCATTGCGCAAGGTCAGCAGCGTGCCTTTAAGGCGATGATGCGAAAACTGGTTCCGTTGAGCTACCATGACGATCTACCGGAATTGACAGACGCTGAGATCACATCACTGGTCACCGGTATTCAGGTGTCGAAAGAAAAAACTTCCCAGACCCGGTATCTTGCGGATCTTACCGTTGAGTTTCGGCCGGATCGTATTCGGCCCATTTTGGAAGCCAATGACCTTCCTTATGCTGAAACCCGCTCCAAACCGGTGCTCGTCCTTCCGGTCTTTGATACGGTAGGAAGTAAAAATCTGTGGGAAGAACCTAACCCATGGCGCGATGCCTGGCTTAGTGTTTTTGAAGGAGGCGAGGGGCCGGAAGGTAACCAGAAACGGCAGGATGACTGGGCACAGGAGAGAATAGTTCCTGTTCTGGTGGGAAGCGGATCCCTGGAAGATATTCGGTCAATCTCCGCTGAAGAAGCGGTTAATCTCGATGCCGAGGCATTGGCGCGTATTGCTGAAATGTATGGGGCAGGGACTGTTCTGGTCGCTTATGCCAGTATGCAGGATCAGGGCGGTGTCCGCCGACTTGATGTATCCTATCAATATAGCAATGCACTTACACCGGCTGTGGTTGAAAGCTTTACCGGCGGGGATACGGATCTTGATATTTTTAAAGCGGCAATTTTTGATGTTGTCAGCAATTTGCAGGAAAACTGGAAAGATCAGAACGTCCTTGATCGAAGCATTCAGAACAGGATTGCGGTCTCCTCTACTGTAGAAGGATTGCAGCAATGGATGGAAATCCAGAATAAGGCCCAATCTGTCCCCGCCATTCACGAAATCAAGGTTCGGGAACTGGCTGTTGATAAAGCCTTTTGGGAAATCGGCTTTTATGGTGAGATCAATCAGCTGAAAGGGGCGCTTGCCCAACGGGATTTGATCCTTGAAAATATCGATGGCTATTGGATGTTGGAAACACAACCGTTAGAATAAGTCCAAAAAACAGTCGGAAAAAATTGTGAATATTCCCAATAGCATCTCGCTTGCGAGAATACTGACGGTTCCGTTAGTTGTCTGGTTGATCTTGATTGATGAAATGCTCTACGCCTTCATCTTGTTTTTGATCAGCGGCGCGTCAGATGCTCTCGATGGTTTGATCGCAAAAAAATTTAATCTGGCAACGCGCCTTGGAAAATATCTGGACCCTCTTGCGGACAAGATCCTGCTTGTCTCTATTTACATAACGCTCGGGGTGAAAGGGGACCTTCCGATCTGGCTTGTTATTCTGGTTGTGAGCCGGGATCTGCTGATTATCGGCGGAATTGTTTTCTCTTACTTGATCGGGACACGAATACGCATACATCCATTACCGATCAGCAAATTCAATACATTTTGCCAGATCATACTGGCGGCAATTGTTCTGGCAACTGAGGCTGTTGAAATAGAGTTGGGCTTGTGGCATTTGGTTGCGGTCTATATCGTTGCGATCACGACAATTTTGTCAGGCTATAGTTACCTGTCGAGCTGGATCAGACAATCTGCCGAGCAGGGGAAGCCAGGGGGGAAAGAATGACCATCAAACAACATGTCCGTTTCTGGACAATTTTGACTGTTATATTCGTTCTTTTCCTGATGGTACTGAGTAATATTCTCCTTCCGTTCGTGCTGGGAATGGCGGTTGCCTATTTCCTCGATCCTGTTGCTGATAAGCTGGAAGAGAAGGGGCTCGGCCGGACGACCGCTACGTCAATCATCGTTGTCAGTTTTCTGGTTATCAGTACCTTGTTCCTGATGCTGCTGGTGCCGGCCCTGATCGATCAGCTTGTCGGGTTGCTGACCCGCATGCCGGGATATATTACGGCGCTTTACGAAATTGTTCGGCCTATCATTGGCCGTGTGGTTGATATCGATATGTTGCTTGAAAGCGAGGAGCTGAAAGCAGCGATCAGTGGATATGCAGGGAACGCTATCAAGAATATCGGGGCGTTATCTGCCAAGGTGCTGGAACAGGGGATCGCTGTTGCCAATATCCTCTCCCTTCTTGTGATCACTCCTGTTGTTGCTTTTTATCTTCTTCGCGACTGGGACCGGATTACAGCAAAAATTGATAGCTGGATCCCCAGAAACAAATTGAAGGAAGTGCGCGGGCTAGCCGTTGAAATTGATGATGTCCTTGCAGGTTTTGTGCGGGGGCAGTCCATGGTCTGCATGATCCTGGCGGTCTATTACGGCGCGGCACTTCTTCTCGTTGGACTGGAATTTGGCCTGGTTATCGGGATTGTGACAGGCCTGATTTCCTTTATTCCTTTTGTTGGCGCAATTGTCGGCTTTATCGCTTCTGTCGGTGTTGCACTTTTTCAGTTCTGGCCGGATTTTGTCTCCATCGGCATTGTCGGTGCGATCTTTATCGTGGGGCAGATCCTGGAAGGATATGTTCTGACGCCAAAACTGGTAGGTGAAAAAGTAGGGCTCCATCCGGTCTGGGTGATGTTCGGACTTCTCGCTGGCGGTAGCTTGTTTGGTTTTGTGGGTGTCTTGATTGCTGTTCCCGTTGCTGCGGTAGTGGGCGTACTCAGCCGCTTTGCCCTGGCGCAATATATGAATAGCCCACTCTATGAAAATGCGTCAGCCTTGTCTGCGGAGGAGGAGGAGTGAACGCTGTCCAGATCCCGCTTAATCTTGAATATCGATCAGTGCATGGTCGGGAAGATTTCCTGCTCTCTGCTCCCAATGAAACGGCTGTGGCCTGGATTGACCGCTG
>JAKSCD010000390.1 GCA_022360775.1 Sneathiellales bacterium
ATCAACAGAAGTGACATGAGCCGCGCCATCAAAGACAGCATCCACATCTGTTTTTGATCCGTGTTCCCAGTCAAATGCTGTATTGTTCGGGGCGCTTTCATGCAGTTGTGGTTTGCCAGGAGCCGTTGCAGAACCAGTATCTGCTATACTGTCCAGTTCATCAAAATCCACATAAATAAGCTCGGCAGCGTCTTTTGCCTCGGCAAGGCTTTCAGCAATGATAAGGGCGATATTATCACCAACATAGCGAACCGTATCTGTCACCAGAACAGGATGACCCGGATCCGCACGGTCTGATCCATCCCGGTTTTTGAGCGGGATCATACAGGGACGCTGATTGGCATTGTCTGCAGCGAGCTCTTCACCGGTAATAATATCGACAACACCCGGTGCATCTTTCGCATCCTCCAGATCAATGGAGAGGATTTTTGCATGGGCGATAGGGGATCGAAGCATATAGGCATATAGCTGTCCCTCAATCGTAATGTCGTCTGTATACTGTCCCTTTCCAGTGATCAGCCGATCATCTTCGACTCTGTTTACAGACTGATTTACACCGAATTTTACCATTCTCTGTATCCATTATGTTGTGGATGCGGCAGCGCTGCCGCATCGGTTCACAGAAGTCCGTTAGCGCCCTAAAACGTGCTCAGTAAGTTTTAAGATTTGGGTTGTTCCCAGAGTATTCCTTCTTCAGACAGGCTGGCTATCTCATTTTCACTATAGCCAAGCTCTTTAAGAATGTCGCGGCCATTTGCCCCAAAAGCAGGAGGCAGTTTTTGCAAAGACCCGGGCGTTCTGCTCATTTTGACAGCAATACCTGTTCCGGAATATCCGTCTTTTTCAAGAACCATCCCCCGATGCTTCGTATGCGGATGATTGAGAGCATCCGGAACCGACATGGCCGCCCCTGCAGGAACCCCCGCTTTCAGAAGGTCGGTTGCAAAGGCCACCCCTTCCTTGTCAGAAAGGGCTTCTGCAATCAATGCATTAAGCTCATCCCGATGGGCGAGCCTTGCGCTATTGTCCAGAAATCTGGGGTCACTGGAGATTTCTTCTTTTCCAAGAGCCGCGCACAGCTTTCTGAACTGGCCATTATTTCCAATTCCGAGAAAGACAGGGGTCGTTGCCGTCTCATAGAGATCATAAGGGGCAATATTCGGATGGGAATTACCTGTTAGCCGCGGTGCGTTCCCGCTCATCAGGGTATTCGGAGCATGAGGATGTTGAAGCTGAATGCCTGTATCATAAAGGGAGACCTCAACAGATTGTCCCTTGCCCGAACCATGCCTTTCATTAAGGGCCATCAAAATTCCGATGACTGCATTCATACCTGTGCCAAGATCGACAAGCGGGATACCAATCCGCACCTGTCCAGACTCCGGTGATCCATTAACGCTGATCAATCCTGCCCAGGCCTGGATAACAGCATCATATCCCGGAAAACCGCCAAAGGGGCCATCAGCACCAAAACCGGTAACCCGGCAATGGATCAAGCGGGGAAATTTCTGTGAAAGCACGTCTTCATAGCCAAGTCCCCATTTTTCAAGAGAACCGGTTTTAAAATTTTCAACAAGAATGTCTGCATCTTCCAATAGCTTGAGAAGAATTTCCTTACCCTTTTCATCCCGGATATCGAGGGCCATGGATCTCTTGTTGCGATTGGCGCCGGAGAAGTAGGCAGCCAGGCCGTCCTCATTGAACGGAGGGCCCCATGTCCGGGTTTCATCACCCTGGGGCGGTTCAATTTTAATCACCTCTGCGCCGTGGTCACCCAGGATCTGGGTGCAGAAGGGGCCGCCGAGAACACGAGACAGGTCGACGACTTTCAGTCCTGTTAAAGCACCTTTGGACATTTTCTTGTTACTTTTCCTTCACTAATTCTGGGATCGCCCCCGGAAATTTATTTTACACTATCACCAAAAACGCTTTCGGCAAATTGCGGGTATACTTCCTGTACCTTTTGCGCGACGTCTGTTTCCAGACAGGCAAGAAGCGCGGGATCGGGTGCAGGGGTTGTTTGCACAATATCCTCATAGTCAAATTCAAACCCTGTATTATCCAGCACATCCTCCAGGGAACTGGTGGCGTGAATATAGTCGAGCCGGAATTTTTTCTTTTCTTTTTGAAAATGAAAAAAGCACTTGTTGGTGAGCAGTCCATAAGGCCCACCATGACGATAGACATGATCATCTGAAGAGCCCGGGGCACTTATAAACTCTACCTTATCGACCAGTACACGGCGGGAATGTTCCTCTCTGAACAGAATGACTTTTGGAACCAGAAAGTAAAGATAGGCGGATCCAAAAGTTCCAGGCCAGCGAGGAGATTGTACAGGATATTCTCCGCGCCCCATCAGGTTGATATTGGCTTGGCCATCCAGTTGTCCGCCCCCAAGAAAAAAGGCGTCCATTCTTCCCTGGGCAGCGCAGTCAAAAAGTTCCTGCGCCCCGTTGGTGAAGAAGTTGTTTTTCACGGATCCAAGAATGTTTACATGACGTGGGCTCTGCCACATCTGTTTTGCCAGCAAGGCGGCTGCGCCTGGAATAGGGGAGGATGCTCCTACCGCAACATGATTGCAGTCTTTTAGAAGGCCTGCAATGAAACAGATCAGGGCTTTTCGTTCATCGGCAAGACTCATAGCGCCTCTCCTTTGAAAACAAAGTCCTGAAGATACTGATCAAATCCTTCCTGGGTTCTAGAGGCTTCTGAATAGTGGCTTAAATGCTCTCCATCTTCGCTTTGCCCTTGCCAGAAACCGAGAGGCCAGGTTCCGTTTTTGCATTCCGCAATTCCGCCAACATAAAGGGACGGCAGCGTTCCCGCGGCCATGGTTTCATCCTCGAGCAGGTTCTTGTCCGTAATCTCTTCGACTGTGATCAGGGCCGTTTTAGAGGCCTGGCTCATGTTGACAAGCTCGCGGCGGCGTCCAACCCATACATTCCCGTCTCGATCGGCAAGCGGAGCATGGAAAATGGCTACATCCGGCTGAATGGCCGGTATGGCGACGACGGGATCTTCATCTTCAGAAAACGGGTTTTGGATGACTTTCCAATCCGGGTGGTGTTCTAGAATATCACTGCCGATAATACCGCGAAGAGGCATAAAAGGAGCCCCTTTCTGGGAGGCCTGCAAACCGGCATGGATCGCCGGGCATGTCGCGTCAACGACTTTGATCTTTCTGTTCTGCAACGCTTCTGTAAAGCGACGTGCGGGATTAAATTCCCCTAAAGTGAGAGCCGAGCTTTCATAAGTTGCGACACAACCCGCGCCAATGAGCTGTTCACTTTGAAGCCCACTTACCGGAACGCCGACAAGATGGAGATTTTTCGCATGGCGCCTGATAAGGGCGCGCGTGAGGGCCATAGTGATGCCAGCATAGTCTGCGGGGACCGCGACTTTAGCACCATCCGGTATTTTTTGAGCAAGTTCATCAACTGTATGGAACATGTTTTTCTCTTTTTATTTTTGTTCGAGTCCGGCTCGTCTGATACGGGGAACGACGATGAAAGGTAATGCGCCGATCGCCAGGCAGGTTACGGCAAAGAAGAAGACAGCATCATAGCTTAACGTAATATCATAAATCCAGCCACTCAGAAATGAACCTGACGCAGCGCCCAGGCCGCCGCCGGTGGTGATGCTTCCATAGATTGCGCCAAAGCTTCGCCCTCTGAAAATTCGCGCGGCAAGAGAACCGACCACCGGCCCCCTGGATCCCATCGTCAGCCCAAATAACAGAATAAAGCCGTAAAGAGCCCAGTATTTCTCAGGTGTATCAAAAGCCCATAAACATAAGGTGGCTGCAATGGTGATGACATAAGTTGCAAGCGATACGACGATATTGTTGAAGCGTGTGAGTAAATAGCCGCAAGAAATCATCCCGACAGGAATAAACATCCCTGTAAGGCCAACATTGAAGGAACTTTCAAGGGGCGTTAATCCTCGCTCCACCAGGTAGGTAACACTCTGGATCACGACTGCATACATGCCGTTGGCAGTGATAAAAAAAACTGCCGTAAAGCCCCAGAAACTTGAAGTTTTTAGGGCGGATCTAAGAGTCCAGTCCGTTACCGGGACATCAGGTTTCTGTTCACCTGAAGGGGGCTTGAAACGTCGGCCGCGTGTTAGTTTTTTCCAGGGAAGGATCAGCAAGACCGGAATCAGGCAGAGGACAGATAACCCAAGAGTGATTTCGGCATTCCGCCAACCGAACTCACTAATGAGAAGCTGGCTTACAGAAAGGCCCAGGAAACTGCCGATCCCAAGCGAAGAGAATACCAGGGCGAGAGCGAGAGCCAGTTTTTCCTGAAACCACCGACTGATGAGCGCTGAATTCGCCACATTGCCGCAACAAGCGGCAGCGAAGCCGATACATACTCCAAGTCCAGCGTAAAACTGCCACAAGCTAATGGAAAAACCTGCTAGTACAAGGCCTGCGGAAATTGAGAAAATTCCTATCAGATACAGTTTTAATGGGCCAAAGCGGTCAAACAGGAAGCCTGCAATTGGCCCTGAAAGGCCAGTTGTAAGGGCGCAGATAGAAAAGATAGAGGCAATCTGGCTTCTGTCCCAGTTAAATTCCTGTCCTAACGGTGCAACCAGATTTGGAAAATGTTCAGGTGAAAAACGGCCAATCACTCCAATTGAGAAGCATAAGGCAACAACGCCGACAGTACGGGCATTGAATTCTGATAATGATCGGCTCAGCAAGGATATACTCCGGACGGGTTGCTTGTCGTTTTTATTTTAACCCAGCTTACGTTAGGTAAAAGCTAACATATCCAATGAATATTGCAATGATACATTGTTGGAGAAAAAACAAAATATTGATTAGTCTTTTCTAAATACAGCCGATGCGATCCACCCAGCGATCAGGGCAATAACAATGGCGGCAATGCCGTGAAGTGCTGGATAATTTCGCGCAAATTCAAAAATCTGACGACCCAGTCCAACCTTTTTAATAAAGAGGGGAGAGGATTGTGCACTGACAAGATCACCCTCCCGGAAGAGATAAAACTCAGCTGTATAATTGCCGACGGTTACATTTGCGGGAAAGTGGATGGTGGTTCTGAAGAGAGAGGGGCCCAGAAAGTGAACTGTGGACTGGCGATCAGAATAGAGTTCGGCCTCTTTCTTCTGGCGAATAACAGCTTTTTTATAGGGAAAGACATGGGCGTCCTCCCCTTTGGCCTTAAAGGCAAGCCGATCCGGACCGATCCTTAAGCGATCCAGGGTCGTTTTTGAGGTGATGTCTTCGACAGGACGATTGCTGGCAGATGCGTAAAAACTGGGCACTTTTTGCAAGGTTACAGATTTGGTATTGGCCCAAATCCCGGCAACCCGCTCTTTTTTTCGAACAATGAGTTCCCGTTCAGGACCTCGGACGACGACAATAATATCCCCATGGTCTTTCTCATCTTCACTGGCGAGGGCACGAATGGTGCCAAAGAGAAGAAGATCAGTGCCGGTAAAGTCGGATGTAACCGAGATCAAATGCGAGGAGATATCCGTGACAAGGGAGCCATCGGCTCTTCCTTTGGTGTCTTGAAGCAGGAGCGAAAAGAACAGTATGGTGAAGAGAAGCTGATATCTTGAGAATAATCCCATCAGTTTTCTCCGCCAATGACACCAAAAGAATAGACATCATCCGGGGTCAGGACGAGATCTGCAGCAAGTTTCAGACACACCAGAAGAACAAGAAGACCAAGAAGAGAGCGAAGTTGTTCGCCTTTCATCTTTGTTCCTATTCGGGTGCCGAATTGCGCACCAATAACGGCACTGCTCATCAGAAGAAGGGCCAGCATCACATCTACTGTCTGCGTTGCCCATGATTGCAGGAAGGTCACATTCGCCGTAACAAAAATAATCTGGAACAGCGAGGTGCCTATGACAACCGAGGTTGGCATTCCCAAAAGATAGATCATTGCAGGAACCATTACAAAGCCCCCGCCAACGCCCATAATTGCAGATAAAATGCCGACAAAAAAACCAAGCCCCAGCGGCATCAGGGCGCTGATATAGAGTTTGGATTTGCGAAAGCGCATTTTGAAGGGCAGGCCATGGATCCAGTAGTGTTGGTGCAGCTTCTTGCGTTTGGCCGTACCTTTACGGTTTCTGAGAAGGGCGCCAAGGCTTTCAAACAGCATCAAGCTGCCAATCACTCCAAGGAAAATGACGTAGGAAAGTGAAATAAGAAGATCAATTTGCCCGGCAGATTTAAGAAGAGCAAAAATCCAGGTGCCAAGCGAGGAACCGGCCACACCCCCAACGAGGAGGACAAATCCCATTTTAAAATCGACGTTACCGCGTCGCCAATGAGCCAGAACACCTGAAACACTCGCGGCAACCAGTTGATTGGCACCGGTCGCAACAGCAACAGCAGGCGGAATACCAGTAAAAATCAGAAGTGGTGTCATCAAAAAGCCACCACCGACACCAAACATGCCGGAAAGGAGGCCAACAGCGCCGCCCATACCCAAGATCAGAAACAGATTCACTGAAAGTTCTGCAATGGGTAGATAGACAGGCATAATCCGATTTTACCTTTGCTTAGGTAATAAACACCAAACTATTCCTGCCTATACAATAAATACGAAGGAAATGTAATCTTTCCTTTCTAAAAAGAACAAAAAACGGCAAAATTTACGTTTGAGCAGCCGTTATATGAATAGATTGCAGAAGCTTAAGTATATTATCATTGTAGAGTGAGTAATAAATTGTCTGTGCCTCTCGCCTGGTAGTAACGATGTCATCCCGGCGTAATCTTCCCAAATGCTGGGACAAGGCGGATTGGCTGATATTTATTTTTCTCTCAAGTTGCCCGACAGATAACTCTTCTTTGGAGAGACAGGCAAGAATCTCCAGCCGTCGTTGGTTCCCGATTGACTTTAGAATTTTGCTCGCTCGCGGCAAAACATCTACTAAATCCGTGAAATCACGGTTACTGACTTGTGCTACTCCCATTATGTGCTCCCCCTTTGGCACGGTTAAAAGATGCAGGCGCCCTAAAATTTAGTAATTTGGCCATCTACTCATGGTTGTTGATCTTTTTTTGTGGCCTAGGTTGTACGAAATCGTAGCATGTCTTTCCTTTCTGCGCTTTGGAAGCGGGCAGATCAGAAAATGTGCGACTCTCTAATTTTCGCAATGCGTGTCGACAAACTATTGTTTTCTCTGGCATTTTGAGATTTTTATACACGTAACTAGATGCTATGACACGTCATGTTAGCAAAAAAATAATCAATGTGCACGCCATTGTGACGAGTGATGTATATTTTTTTACGTTTACGTAAAGGAAAATTGACGTTTACGTAAACGTAAACTATATTCACTTTATGGAACAATAGTGAGTTGGTTCAGAGATATGAGTGAAGTAAGTTATTCGATAACTGATCTTGCGGAAGAGTTTGGCGTGACCTCGAGGACGATCCGCTTTTATGAAGATAAAGGGTTGGTGGAACCTGAAAGACAGGGGCTGACCCGGATTTACTCGCGCAGTGACCGCGCCCGACTAAAGCTCATTTTGCGCGGGCGTCGATTGGGTTTCAGTCTTCAGGAAATAAAGAAAATGATAGATCTTTATAATCCGGAAGTCGAACCGACGGAGCAACTGAATTACACGCTGCAAAAATGTGAAGAGCAACTGGAGAAGCTGAAAGTTCAAAGACAGGACATTAATGAAGCGATCAGCGAGCTCGAAGAAGGAATTTCCGACCTGAAGGATCATCTGGATGGTCAAAAGAATTCGCAAAGCGGTGCCGCAAAGAAGCTCGCATAAAATAACGCTATATACATTTAGTCTGATAAAAACATTCTGCTGACGCGGAATATATTGAAAATCTAATTAATGATTTTGGGTTTTTGAACCCATGGGAAAGTCTGAAAGGAAATAGGTTCATGAAGAACGTGATCATCGCCGGGTACGCTCGTTCCCCCTTTACACTGGCTAATAAAGGCGAAATGGTAAAAATTCGTCCGGATGAAATGACAGGTCAGGTCGTGAAAGGGCTGATTGAGAAAACCGGTGTGAATGTCGAGGATATCGAGGATGTTATCATCGGCAGTGCTTTTCCGGAAGCTGAACAGGGACTGAATGTTGCACGTATTATCAGCTTTCTTGCAGGTATTCCGAAAACAGCAGCAGCAACAACCGTCAACCGCTTTTGTGGCTCTTCCATGCAGGCCATTCATATGGCTGCGGGTGCGATCCAGATGGGCGCAGGAGATGTTTTCATCTGCGGCGGGATTGAGAGTATGACCCGTGTTCCGATGGGAGGTTTTAACCCTGCTCCGCATCCGCGCCTTTATAAAGAGTATCCGGAAGCCTATGTCTCAATGGGTATTACGGCAGAAAATCTTGCAAAGCAGTATTCCATCTCTCGTGAGGAGCAGGAGGAAATGGCAGTGGAAAGCCATGCCCGTGCAACAGCTGCACGCGAGGCTGGGAAATTCACTGATGAGATCATTCCTATTGTTGAGGGTAATGTACGTGTTGAACAGGATGGATGTATCCGCCCCGAAACCACAATGGAAACTCTCGCTGGTTTAAAGCCTGCTTTTGATGAAAGCGGTTCTGTCACAGCGGCAACTTCGTCACCGCTAACCGATGGGGCGTCAGCCACATTGATCTGTTCAGAAGAGTATGCCGATGCAAATGGTCTCGCAAAAATGGCTCGGATCAAATCCATTGCGATCGCCGGCTGTGCCCCTGAAATCATGGGTATCGGACCGGTTCCTGCGACGGAGAAAGCCCTGAAACGGGCCGGCCTTACGCTGAATGATATTGATATTATCGAGCTCAACGAAGCCTTTGCTGCGCAATCGCTTGCAGTGTTGAAAGAAGCGGGGATGAGTTACGACAACACGAACCTTGACGGTGGTGCCATCGCAATTGGCCATCCAATGGGCGCGACCGGTGCCCGCATTACAGGCAAGGTCGCCAGCTTGCTGCAGCGCGAAGGAAAGTCACTCGGTCTGGCAACCCAGTGTATCGGCGGTGGTCAGGGGATCGCAACTGTTCTGGAGGCTTGCTGATTATGGCCATTGAAAAAGTAGCCGTTATCGGTGCCGGTGTCATGGGCGCAGCGATTGCCGCTCATGTCGCCAATGCCGGAATTCCGGCAGTGCTGCTTGATATCGTTCCGGATGGCGCGGAGAACAGAAATGTTCTGGCTGAAGGCGCTGTCGCCAAAATGCTGAAAACCAAACCTGCGCCCTTTATGCATAAGCGTAACGCGAGGCTGGTAACAACCGGAAATCTGGAAGATAATCTGGATCTGGTGGCCGATTGTGACTGGATAGTTGAAGCAATTATCGAGCGTCCTGATTTGAAACAGGATCTGTATACGAAACTGGAAGCTGTTCGTAAAAAAGGATCCATCGTCACTTCAAATACGTCAACAATACCTCTTAAAACCCTGATGGCAGGAATGCCGGATAGCCTGCAGCAGGACTTCGCCATTACCCATTTCTTCAATCCGCCGCGTTACATGCGCTTGTTTGAGCTGGTTAAGGGTGAAAAAACGCGGGATGATGCGATTGAGGAATTGAGGCAGTTTGCTGATATCTCTCTCGGCAAGGAAGTGGTCGATTGCTATGACACACCAGGTTTCATAGGTAATCGTATCGGTATCTACTGGTCTTTTGTTGCGATTAAATCGGCTTTTGATTTGGGCATGACTGTGGAAGAAGCTGATGCGGTCTGCGGCAAGCCCATGGGTATTCCAAGTACCGGCATTTTCGGCCTTGGTGATCTCACGGGCATTGATCTTGGCCCGAAGGTCAACGAGTCCATGTTGAACGAACTACCGGACAGTGATCCGTTCTGCCAGGAATATGACGCCAATCATCCGATGGTGTCCACCATCGCAACGATGATTGATGAAGGATATACCGGCCGAAAAGGTAAGGGCGGATTTTACCGGATGAACAAGGAGGGCGGCCGAAAAGTTAAGGAAGCCCGGAACCTGAAAACAGGCGAGTATGAAAAAGCTGCAAAGCCGCGTCTTAAATCCGTAAAAGCTGCGAAGAAAGGTCTTCGCGCACTTGTTGAGACAGACGATATCGGCGGTAAATATGCCTGGGCGATCCTGTCCAAGGTGATCTCCTATGCAGCATCCCTTGTCGGTGAAATCTCGGACGATATCATTGCAATCGATGATGCAATGAAAACCGGTTATGCTTGGAAATATGGACCATTTGAGCAGCTAAATCAGCTGGGTGTAACCTATTTTGTCGAACGCCTTGAAGCAGATGGTTTGCCTGTTCCTGAATTCCTGAAGAAAGTTGGGGATCGCCCCCTTTACAAGGAGGAAGGAACGGATGCCCTTTATATGACTGTCGCCGGTGACTATGCCGTCGTGCCGGTTGCAGATGGGGCCTGGACGCTTGCTGATATCAAGCGCGGCAATGAGCCCGTCATGTCGAATAAAGGCGCCAGCATCTGGGATCTCGGTGATGGTGTCGCCTGTCTTGAGCTTCATACAAAAATGAACTCGATTGATCAGGATATTGTCGCCATGCTTGGGCAGGCAACGAAGCTGGATAAAAAAGGCTTTAAAGCGCTGGTTATTGGACATGATGCGGATAATTTTTCTGTTGGTGCCAATGTCGGTCTTGCTCTTTTTACGGCAAATGCCGCGATGTGGCCGGTTATCGAAAACTCAATTTCAGAAGGGCAAAATGCTCTGATGAAACTGAAATATGCCCCCTTCCCTGTTGTTGCTGCACCGGCAGGTATGGCGCTCGGCGGTGGTTGCGAAATCGTTCTCGCCGCGGATGCTGTTCAAGCCCATAGTGAGAGCTATATGGGACTGGTTGAAGTCGGGGTTGGCGTTATTCCGGGATTTGGCGGCTGTAAGGAATTGGTCATGCGCGCCATGAACAATAAGAAGCGTCCTGGTGGTGCAATGCCGGCGCTTTCCATGGTGTTTGAAAATATCTCAACCGCAAAGGTGGCGACAAGCGCCGCTGAAGCCAGGGATATGATGATCTTGCGTCCAGGGGACGGCGTGACCATGAACCGTAATCGTGTTCTGGCTGACGCAAAGAAAAAGGCGCTTGAACTGGCAGATGGTTATGAAGCACCGGAACGTCAGGAAACACAGCTTCCAGGCGCGACAGCCGCTGCGGCCTTTGATATGGCAGTTTCCGGTTTCGTCACTATGGGCCGGGCAACAGCTTATGATGCTGAAGTCAGTGCGCAGGTTGCTCGTGTTCTTTCCGGCGGTGATACCGATATCACAGAAGTTGTCACCGAGAAGAAGCTTCTGCAGCTTGAACAGGAAGGCTTCATGACTTTGATCAAAAATGAAAAAACCCTTGACCGGATTGAGCATATGCTGACCACCGGCAAGCCATTACGCAACTAAGGGAGTTTGAAATGCCTATTTATAACGCCCCTGTAAAAGATATGAAATTTATCCTCAATGACCTTCTGGGTCTGGATAAGATGACCAATATGCCGGGCTTTGAAGACGCAACGCCGGATATGGTGGATGCGATCCTCTCCGAAGGCGCCAAGATGATGGAAGAGGTCATCCAGCCTCTCAATCAGGTTGGTGACAAGGAAGGTTGTACCTGGAATGATGGCGAGGTGACGACGCCAACCGGTTTCAAAGAAGCCTATGAGCAATATTGTGAAGGCGGCTGGACTGGTATTGACGCCGATCCGGAATATGGGGGGCAGGGCCTTCCTCATGTGATCGGGATTGCCCTTGCGGAGATGATGAGTTCCGCCAATATGGCTTTTGGAATGTATCCGGGACTTACCCACGGTGCCTATGCCGCAATCTATAAACACGGTTCTGATGAGCAGAAACGGATGTGGCTTCCAAAAATGGTTTCCGGTGAATGGACCGGCACCATGAACCTGACCGAACCGCATTGCGGCACGGATCTTGGTCTGATGCGGACCAAAGCGGTTCCGCAGGAAGATGGAACCTACAAAGTTACCGGAACGAAAATCTTCATTTCTGCTGGTGAGCATGACATGTCCGATAACATCGTGCATCTGGTGCTGGCCAAAATCCCCGGTGGTCCGGAAGGAATTAAGGGCGTATCTCTTTTCATCGTTCCGAAATTCACTTTGGATGAAAACGAAAATCCTGGTGAACGCAATGGTGTTTCCTGTGGCTCTATCGAGCATAAAATGGGGATCCATGGCAATTCCACCTGCGTCATGAATTATGAAGAGGCTACAGGATATCTGCTGGGGGATGCCCATAAAGGTATGCGGGCCATGTTCACCATGATGAATGCTGCCCGTCTTGGCGTGGGCGTACAGGGTCTCTCGCAAGCCGAGGTCGCCTATCAGAATGCAGTTGAATATGCGAAGGATCGTATTCAGGGGCGTTCTATTTCAGGTGTCAAAGCGCCCGAAAAAGCTGCTGATCCGATTATTGTGCATCCTGATATCAGGAGAAACCTGCTGATGTGCCGTGCGTTTACAGAAGGGGCACGTGCGCTTGGTCTTTGGGCCGGGATGCAGGTGGATATGGTTGAAAAACACCCTGAAGAAGCTGAACGCAAAGCTGCTGATGAGGCGCTGGGTCTTCTGACACCAGTGATCAAGGCCTATTTCACGGATATGGGCTTTGAGCTTAGCGCGACCGCGATGCAATGCTATGGCGGACATGGCTATATCCATGAATGGGGAATGGAACAGTTTGTTCGTGATGCCCGAATTACCCAGATTTATGAAGGCGCCAACGGTATTCAGGCTCTGGATCTGGTGGGACGTAAAATTCCAGCTGATCTTGGTCGATCCCTTCGTCGTTTCTTCCATCCCGTTGATGCTTTCATTCAGGAAAATATGATGAACCCTGACCTGAAAGACTATGTGATGCCCCTTGCTAAATCCTTTGCCAAACTGCAGCAGGGTACGGCACTCCTGGGAGAAAAAGGAATGAAAAACCCGGATGAAGCGGGCGCAGCGTCAACCGAATATCTGAAGATGTTTGGTCTTGTAGCCCTTGGCTTCATGTGGGCACAAATGGCGAAACTATCAAAAGAGAAACTTGCCGAAGGCACCGAAGATCCGGCCTTTTTCGAAACAAAACTGGTGACCGCTAAATTCTTCTTTGAGCGGATGATCCCGGATGTTTCTTCCTTGCTTGTTAAAATGAGCGCTGGCGCGGAAACCGTGATGGCACTGGAAGCCGAAGCTTTCTAGGATCCGGTGTTGAATTTCGGGCAGGAATGGTGAACACTGTTCCTGCCCTTTTTCAACAGCCGGGTTTTTTTGTGTCAAAAAAATGACAATTTGTCAATCGTGTCAAAAAAATACAAATAAAACAATAAAATAGGGAAATAGACAATGATGGAGAGGACGCTTTTTGAAGAGGAACATAATATTTTTCGCGAATCCGTTCGTCGATTCTACGAAGAACATATTATGCCTTTTCACTCAGAATGGGAGAAAGACGGGCAGATAAGCCGTGAAGCCTGGAAAGAAGCTGGCAAGCAAGGTCTTCTTTGTATGCCAATTCCTGAAGAATATGGCGGCGCCGGTGCTGATAAGCTTTACAGCATCATTATGATGGAAGAACAGGCCCGCGCGGGCGCTTCCGGGCCGGGCTTTGGTCTGCATTCTGAAATCGTCGCGCCTTATATCCTGAATTACGGCACGGAAGAGCAGAAAAAGAAATATCTGCCTAAGCTGGCAAGCGGCGAAATGATCGGTGCGATTGCCATGACGGAACCCGGTGCGGGATCTGATTTGCAGGGTGTTAAAACGCGCGCAATCAAAGACGGCGATGACTACATCATCAACGGGTCAAAAACCTTTATTACAAACGGCTATATGTGTGACCTTGTGATCGTTGTGACGAAAACCGATCCCGAAGCCGGTGCAAAAGGGACGTCCCTGTTCCTGGTCGAGGCAGGGACACCGGGATTTGATAAAGGCCGTAACCTGGATAAGCTTGGTCTGAAAGCGCAGGATACTGCTGAGCTTTTCTTTGATGATGTTCGTGTTCCTGCCAGTGCCATGCTGGGCGGTGAAGGAAAAGGCTTTTTCTGCCTGATGCAGGAACTGGCGTGGGAGCGTTTGCAGATTGCCATTGGTGCAACAGCGACAATGGAAGCGGTGCTTGAGGAAACGATTGAATATACAAAAGGTCGGTCTGCTTTCGGTAAGAACATTATTCAGTTCCAAAACTCGAAATTCAAACTTGCAGAACTGAAAACCGAGGCGCAGATCGCCCGGGTTTTTGTCGATAAATGTATCGAGGAACTGCTCAAAGGCGAGTTGGATGTTCCGACAGCTGCCATGGCAAAATACTGGACTTCAGATCTGGAAAACAAGCTGATTGATGAATGTCTTCAGCTGCATGGCGGATACGGGTTTATGTGGGAATACCGGGTCGCCAGATCCTATGCCGACGCCCGTGTCCAGCGGATCTATGGCGGGACTAACGAAATTAGGAAAGAAAGTATCAGCCGTTCGCTTTAAGCACGGTTTCAGGAGGAAATGATGACAGAAGCATTTATTTATGATGCCGTAAGGACACCTCGTGGTAAAGGGCGTGCCAGTGGCTCGTTGCATGAGGTAACCCCGGTTAATCTTGCCGCGGCAACCCTTAAAGCTGTTCAGGAACGCAATGAACTGGATACATCCCTTGTGGATGATGTGATCCTGGGATGTGTTGAGCCCGTGGGAGAACAGGGTGCTGTGATCGGTCGCGTAGCGCCGCTTCACGCAGGCTATGATGAAAAGGCCTCCGGCGTTCAGATCAATCGCTTCTGCGCATCCGGTCTCGAAGCTGTAAATATGGCGGCTGCGCAGGTTATGTCCGGGCAAAGCGACCTGACGATCGGGGGCGGCGTTGAAAGCATGTCCCGTGTTCCGATGGGATCTTCCGGCGGGGCCTGGTCAGCAGATCCACAAGTTGCTTTTGGAACCTATTTTGCACCGCAAGGCATCGGTGCCGATATGATCTGCACAAAATGGGGATATTCCCGTGATGATGTCGATTCATATGCGGTTGAAAGCCAAAAGCGGGCGAAGCATTCATGGGATCAGGGATATTTCAAAAACTCAGTCGTGCCGGTGAAGGATATGAACGGGCTGAATATTCTGGATCATGACGAACATATGCGTCCGGAAACCACCATGCAGTCCCTGGGCGCGCTGGATCCTTCTTTTGCTGTTCAGGGTAAACAATATGGTTTCGATGCAGTGATCAAGCAGCGCTATCCTGAAGTTGAGGAAATGAACCACGTTCACCATGCAGGTAACTCCTCTGGAATTGTCGATGGTTCGGCTGCGGTTCTGATCGGTAACCAGGAAGCTGGCGAGAAAATCAATGTGAAGCCGCGCGCTCGATTTAAGTCTTTTGCTTCTATTGGCAGTGAACCTTCGATCATGTTGACCGGCCCAAGTTATGCTGCAGAAAAAGCGTTAAAACGCGCTGGTATGACAGCTGCAGATATCGATCTTTGGGAATTGAACGAAGCTTTTGCCGGTGTTGTTCTGCGTTTTATGGATGTGATGAATGTGGATCACAGTGAGATCAATGTGAACGGCGGCGCGATTGCAATGGGTCATCCTTTAGGGGCGACGGGTGCCATGATCCTGGGAACTGTTCTTGATGAACTGGAACGCCGTGATCAGAACACAGCCCTTGTTACCTTATGTGTGGGGGCCGGCATGGGAACAGCAACCATTATTGAACGTGTGTAAGGGGCGAAAAGAACAATGATTAATTATTCTGTTGGTGATGATGGTGTTGCCGTTATTGAATGGGATATGCCGGGTCGCAGCATGAATGTGCTGAATAACGACAGCATTCCCGCCTTTGCTGAAGCCATCAAGAAAGCCGCTGAAGATGACGCCGTAAAAGGAGCGGTCATCACCTCTGGCAAACCGGATTTTATTGCCGGTGCTGATCTGGAAATGCTGCAAGGCTGGAACGGCGCTGAGGAAATGTTTGAAAATGGCATGGAACTTCAGATGATGTTCCGTTCCATTGAAACCTCAGGTAAACCTTTTGTTGCAGCGATCAACGGCACAGCCCTGGGCGGCGGCCTTGAAATCTGTCTTGCCTGTCACAGACGAATTGCGGCGGATAATCCCAAAGCCCGTATTGGTCTTCCTGAAGTAAAAGTCGGGTTGCTTCCTGGCGGTGGCGGAACGCAACGCCTTCCCCGTATGATCGGTATTCAGGCTGCTCTTCCCCTTCTTCTGGAAGGAACACATTTAAATCCTGCCAAGGCGTTTAAAATTGGTGTCGTGGACGAGGTTGTCCCCGCAGATCAGTTGCTTGATGCTGCCCGTAAATGGGTTGCTGATGCAGGTGCAGAAGATGCTGTTCAGCCATGGGACAGGAAAGGCTTCCGTATTCCGGGCGGCGCACCTATGTCACCAAACGGCATGATGACCTTTACTGCAGGGAACGCCATGCTTCGGGAAAAAACCAGTGGTAACTTCCCGGCGGCACTCAACATTATGTCCTGTGTTTATGAAGGTTGCTGTGTTGACATTAATAACGGCCTTAAAATTGAAACCCGGTATTTTGTGAAAACCTGCGGCACACCGGAAGCCAAGAACATGATCCGCAGTCTGTTCTTCGGTATTGGTGCGGCGAACAAGCTGGCCTCCAGGCCAAAGGAGATCCCGACCCAGAAATTCACCAAAGTCGGTGTCCTTGGCGCTGGAATGATGGGAGCCGGGATTGCCTATGTCACAGCGATGGCAGGTATTGATGTGGTCTTGATCGATCAGGATCAGGCGGCTGCAGAACGCGGAAAAGGCTATAGCCAGGGATTGCTTGAAAAAGCGATGAAGCGCAAGAAAATGGATCAGGCAAAAGCGGATGCGGTTCTTGCGAAAATCACACCAACTACGGACTATAGTCAGCTGGATGGCGCGGAACTGGTTATCGAAGCGGTTTTTGAAAACCGGGAAATCAAGGCGGATGTGACGACCAAATCCGAAGCTGTAATCGCATCAGATGCGATCTTCGCCTCCAATACATCCACGCTTCCGATCACGGGACTTGCTGAAGCCAGTGATCGTCCAGCCAATTTTATCGGACTGCATTTCTTCTCGCCTGTCGACAAAATGCCACTGGTCGAAATTATCTGCGGCAAGGAAACGTCACAGGAAACACTGGCACGGTCCATGGATTATGTGAAGGCGATCCGGAAAACACCGATTGTTGTGAATGACAGCCGTGGTTTCTATACAAGTCGTGTCTTCGGTACCTATGTAAATGAAGGCATCGCCATGCTGGCAGAAGGTATTAATCCTGCCCTGATTGATAATGCCGGGAAAATGTCCGGGATGCCTGTTGGCCCCCTTGCACTGGCTGATGAAGTGGCGCTGGATCTGATTTACAAAATCAGAAACCAGACCAAAACAGACCTTGGTGACAAATATATTGCCGCGCCAAGTGATGATGCGGTGACCAAAATGGTCGAAGATCTTGGCCGGGTCGGGAAACGTGAAGGTAAAGGTTTCTATGATTACCCGGACGGAGGACAGAAGCATCTCTGGTCAGGTCTTGCAGAACAGTTCCCCCAACTTCCTGAAGACGAGCAGCCTTCGGTCGATGAAGTCATCAAGCGGCTGATCTATATTCAATCAGTTGAAACTGCCCGCTGCCTTGAAGAAAATGTGGTGACGACACCGCAGGATGCAGATGTTGGGTCTATCCTTGGATGGGGTTTTGCACCGGCGCGCGGCGGAGCCATCAGCCAGATCCATACGGTTGGCGTTGATAACTTCGTGGCTGAATGTGACAGGCTTGCACAAGCTTATGGGGCACGGTTTACACCACCACAAAATCTGCGGACCATGGCTGAAAAAGGGGAGCAGTTCTACGCTGCCTAAATCTTCCAGATTAAAAAAATGGCGCCGCGGAGAATTTCGCGGCGCCATTTGTTTTTACATTAGGACCTGATACTCTGTTCCTGGACTGAAAACGCCGGGAACGCGTGGTGATGGGAAAAGGCAACTCTGGAAAACAGCTTTTTGAAACTGAACGGCTTACATTTCATGAAGCTGCGATGCAGGATGCCGAATTTCTATTGGATCTGCTGAACCAGCCTTCTTTTTTAAAATTCATTGGCAGTAGAAATGTTCATGATCTGGACGGGGCCAAAAGCTATATCCGGGATCTGCAGCTTCAATATCAGATTAAGGGGTTCGGATCCTATATTGTCAGGTTAAAGGAACAGGATACCCAGATCGGTCTTTCCGGTTTAATTCGCCGGGATGAGCTGGAGCACGCGGATATTGGTTTTGCCTATCATCCGGATTACTGGCGGCGAGGGTATGCCCTTGAGGGAGCGAAAGCCCTTATGGACTATGGCAGGGTGGCGCTTGGCCTTCAAAAAATTATTGCGATCACGAGCCCGGACAATATTGCTTCTCAGAAATTACTCACAAAACTTGGCCTTTGTGAAGAAAAGCGGATCATGATGAAAGGTAAGGATGAGGAAACGGTGGTTTTTTCACCCCTCTAAGGCCCTTCGCGAAGAGGTTTGTCCTCAAGCAAGGCCCATACATCATTGCCTTTTTCGCTGCCCCTTGCCCCGAGTTCAATAAGCAAACGTGTCGTTGTTGGATAATCTGCGCCGATGACGCTGCTGAGGCTTGAAATGCTCCGCCATTCTGATCCCTCAGGCGGATTTTCCAGCATAGACTTAAGAAGAGATTTACGCCGGTCATCCAGATCACGGGATTGTCTGGATTGATAGTGATCTTTGATCAGGTCTGCAGCCAGTTTAAGCATAACACCAACAGCAACACCAATAAGGCCAAGTAAGAATTCCATCGATACCCCCTTGCTGACCGATATTCTCTGTATAAGAGAATATCGGCAAGGCCTTGTTTCAGGCAAGGGAGAGATCTGTTGTTTCTTTAAGAAGCGACAGATTTACCTTTTGAACCCAGTTCGTCAAAAGCTTGCTCAAGACGGGAAACGATCGAGTTTTCGCCTTCACGGAGCCATTTGCGCGGATCGTATTTTTTCTTCAGGGGCTCTTCCGTTTCAGGATGGATCTGATATTTGAAAGCCGCTGGATTTTCGTCAACATAACTGCCGACACCCTTGGCAAAAGCAAATTGGGTATCGGTGTCGATGTTCATCTTGAATACACCAAAATCAATCGCATCTTTAATGGCAGACACTTCTGAACCGGATCCACCATGGAATACAAAATCCATTGGGTTGTCTTCAGAAAGGTTCCGTGCTTCACGAATATGTTTCTGGGACTCGCGCAGGATTTCCGGACGAAGCTGTACATTGCCGGGTTTATAAACACCGTGAACATTACCAAAGGATGCCGCGACGGAGAAATGGCCGATACCGCTTAAACGGTCGTAGGACGCCAGAACATCTTCTGGCTGCGTATAAAGGCGGCTGTTATCGATTGTATCAAGCTCGGAGCCCACACCATCTTCTTCGCCGCCTGTAATACCAAGCTCGATTTCGATGCTCATATCCAGTTCCACGGCACGCTTCAGCAGCCGCTCACTTTCATTAAGGTTATCTTCAAGAGACTCTTCTGAAAGATCCAGCATGTGGGAGCTAAACAGCGGAACACCATGGGTCTTCTTGTAGTCATGCCCATAGTCAATCAGCGCATCAACCCAGGGGACCAGTTTGCGGTTTGCGTGATCCGTATGAAGGATTGCGCAGATCCCGTAATGCTTGGCGAGCAGGTGGACATGCTGGGCTGCGGAGACAGCGCCCAGAAGCTTCGCAGCATCGCCATCTTCAAGGCCTTGACCTGCATAATATGCAGCGCCGCCATTTGAAAGCTGGATGATCACGTCCGAACCGTTTTTGGCGGCAGCTTCCATAACAGCATTGATTGAGTTTGTTCCCACAACATTCACGGCAGGAAGAGCAAATCGATTGCTCTTACAGTGCTTCACCAGCTTCTGATATTCCTCACCGAAAACGACACCTGAAGGAAGTTGTAAAGTCATTTCTAGATTTCCCCGATCTAATCAAATCTGATGTCTCAGAAGCCTCTCTTCTGGAACATCTCTATATTCCTGCGGCAGTTTTACGGCCTTACGGGCCGTCATGTCAAAATAACATCCAAGAATTGTTGTATTATTGACGATTTCACCGGTGTCGCAGTTGATCATGTGGTGGCCGAAAACAAAGGTTTTATCCATTCTGTCCAGTAAACCACTCTTCAAGACGAGGGAAGCCGCCATTTTTACGGGCTTGTGAAACTCTGCATAATATTCAAGGGCTGCCGATCCGAGGTTACGTTCCATCTGCATCCCTCGGGTAATCCCAACCGATTGCATGATATGGCTTGCCGCATCAGAGAATCGGCTAATTACCGGACGCATCTCCATATTGCCGTAAGCATCACATTCCCACACATCTACAGCGCTTCGGTTAGTTTCGAACATATGGTCCATATGCTTGGCAGGCAGCAGGATATGTTTAAGTGGCGGCGGGCAATATTGATCCTCATGAGAAGCGACAAGAGACCGGGCTTCTTTTTTCACATCATCAGGAAGGGGGCTGATGTCTCCTTTTTCAAGATCACGGTAATCCGCAGTGAATTCGAAGACACCGGACACAACGCCTTTGGCGGTGTCATAAAGATGAATGAAGCCGGTTATGAGATCATCTTCAACGCCCCTAATGCCCGCAACGCCATGCATCAGGCCACCCATACGCATTTCGGATTTGTATTGAATGCGTAAGGTTTTAAAGCGCAGTGATTTTTTCTCGGTGCGAATGCGCGTCGGAGACAAGCCCAGCCTGTTCTGCATATGAGGAAATGCTGCAGCGGCACGTGTCATGTAAAACTGCACATTCATATGTAGCATCTGGTCACATTCCCAGGCTTCAACCGCACCGCGATAGCAGGGGATAACAGACGAGATTTGTTCGATCATCCTGCATCCTCCTCATTCACTGACAGATCCGCCGCTCTAGATTTGATGACTTCATCAAGAGGAGTGGCTTTCCGCTTATCCAGATCCATATAAGCCGCTGTTATGGTTGCTTCATAGGCAAGCTGGTTCGTTGCGCTGTTGAAGAGTTTGTGGTGAATGGTAACCGTTCTTGAAGATGACTTCAGAACACCGCTTTCCATATGAATGATGTCTCCAGCAAGCAGTTCTGCATGATATCTGTTATTTTGCTCAAGCGCGGCAAATCCTCTCCGGGTTTCCTTCATTTTCTGAGGTTCTGCACCAAGCCCGGCAAATACGGTTGCCATGGCCTGGCTGACACATGCGTTATAGAACTGAACATTCATATGACCCATCAGGTCACATTCTGAGGACATCACATGTCCCCGGAAGCTTTCGATATAGCCACTCATGTAAGGAAAAACTCCTGCTTTCTTTTTTCTTCTTATTGCTTCAGCCTTTTTAGCATTTGAGAGATATATCGGTCGATCATTTCTTGCGGTTTGGCGGCCATAATCTCTAATCTACCGGTTGATTGCAGGATCAATGCACCGGTAAAATAGGTTATGGCATCCAGTGTTTCCTGTTGTGCGAGTGTTGCCTCAACATTGTCAAGTTCATGCAGACTGTTCGCCATATATCCAAGAAGGGAAATAAGGCGTCCGTTCAGCAGATCATTGGTCCCCTCAGAAAATCCTCGTTTCTTCACTTCACCGCTGGAAAACAGATACAAGCCAAGCTGCAGTTCTTCTGGATTGTCCAGATAGTAGTTAAAATACGCTGCAAAAACAGCGTGAACGCGGCCCTCTTGTGTGAAGCCCTCACTGGACTTTACGGATTTGGTTAGATTGGCAAGAGAGAGCGTCAGAAGTTCAGCATAAATATCTTCCTTCGACTGGAAATAAGCGTAAGGCGCCCCGGTCGAATAACCAGCCTTTTTGGCAATGGCTCGCATGGTTGTGCCTTCAAGGCCCTGCAAGCGGAAAAGTTTCGCCGCAGCATCAAGAACCTTCTGGCGTTTGTAAGCCTGAAGGTTCTTTTTTCTTTGAGATTTCAGTTCCGGGTCTTTCATTCCGCTATATTATCACCGCTATCGCGTTCTTTAACAGCCTGCTGAAATCCAACCTCTTCCGAACGTTTCTTGAAATAGACGCCCTCCGGGCTGTGGCGGGTTATACCGTCGAACAGGGTTGCGGTCATCTGGGTGGAGGCCAGCCCCATGTTATCAAGTGCCTGGTTAATCATCATTTTCTGCATCATAAGCTGGTTCTTGGGAACGCCTGCCATGCGTTTTGCAAGGCCCATGACCCTTTCTTCCAGCTGGTCAGAAGGTACAGCATCCAGGACAAGCCCAAGTTCCTTGGCTTCCCTGCCATCAACCAGATCGCCTGTGAGCAGCATGCGTTTCGCCCGCTCCACGCCCAGACGATAGACCCACATGGCTGTTGTCGGACATCCCCAGAGGCGGGCTGGCGGGTAGCCGATCTTGGCGTCTTCCTCCATGATGACGATATCGGCGCAAAGAGCGATATCACTTCCGCCTGCTACAGCATAACCATGGATTTTGGCGATAACCGGCTTATAGGAGCGGAAAATGCTCATGAAATCCTGCGTATTGCCCATCATCATTTTATAATCGAGCGTTGGATCCCAGGGCATTTCCTGAAAGCCGGGATTGCTTCCCGGTGTTTCCGCATATTGTTTTAGATCATATCCTGAGCAGAAGGCGCGCCCTGCTCCTTGCAGAATAATCACATGAATATCATCATCCGCGTTTGCTTTTTCCATGGCCTTGCGAATGGCGCCGGGGAGTTCATCGGTAATAGCGTTTAACGCCTGTGGTCGATTAAGGGTAACGCGGGCAATTCGGCCTTCTTTTTCGTAGAGCACTATATCATCTGGCATCGAGAATCTCCTATTATTTTTTACTATTGTTCATAAAAATGAACAACGTTCAAGAAAATTTCTTGCATTTTCTGCGACGGAACCGGAAAGGCGCTCCGTTAAAGGAGCATCCACTACCGAAAAGGAAACAGGATGAAAAAAGGTCTCATTATTTCTGGTGTTGTTGTAACTGCAATAGCTGCACCTCTTATTGCATTTGCGGCGACTGACAATGATATGAAGAAAAAGTTCCATCTGATGTCTGAACGTTTCTTCGAAATGCATGATCAAAATGCAGATGGAAAAATCAGTAAGGATGAAATGTTGAGTGGCCGGTCAGAAATTTTTGAAAAGCTTGATGCCAATAAAGATGGTGAGCTGACAAAAGAGGAAGCTGGCAAGATACGGGATGTTATGCATGAGCATAAAATGGCAAAAGTCCTTGAAAAGTTCGACAGCGATAAGGATGGCTTTGTGAGTGCTGATGAATTTTCAAATCATGCCATGAAAAAATTCGAAAAAGCTGATGTGAATAATGACGGCAAGCTTTCAACAGAAGAACTGTCTTCCTTGAGGAAGCATGGAAAACATCATCGGAAGTTTTTCAAATTCCGTGATGGATAAATGTTTTTGGGCGGTCAGATCATTGGCCGCCCAGCATCGTCACCTAAAGTTCTGAACAAGAAGAAACAAGGCCAGCAGAATAAGAAGAATTCCCAGCAGTGAATTAAAAAGGCGGCGTCGCTTTTTTGTATTTAGCCATCTTTCAGCCTGTTTTCCAAAGACAGACCAGCTTCCGATCCCGATGAAGCAGATAAAAAAATAAAGAAAAACAAAAAAGTAGAGATCTGATCTGGACTGCTCCAGATTGAAAAGTGAAATGGCCGCAAGACAGGCGCCCCAAGCTTTTGGATTGAGCCATTGCAGTGAAAAGCCCTGAAAGAAGGAAGGGACCGGTATCTCAGATCCCACCAGCTCGCCGTCGAATTTGAGAAGCTTATATCCAAAATACAGGATCAGGGTCACACCGAAAACGGTTAGAGTATCGAAAAGGATTTCGTTGTCTTCTGCAAAATTCTGCAATCCCAACCCGATAAGCAGAAGTAAAAGACTGAAACCGATTGTCGCGCCGCTCACAAAACCGACGGATCGACTGATCCCATGGTTAAGGCCACTGGAGAGAGCGATAATATTGACCGGTCCGGGCGAGATTGACATCGAGAGCGCAAATAGCGCCATGAGAAAAAACTGTTCCATTTAACCCTCGTAAAGAAGGTTTATTCAACACATCCTCTTTTGTATAATCAATATCAACAAAATAATCAGATTGTTTAATATGTTTTAACAATGATTGAAAATCTTAAATCCATAGCTGTCTTTTCTGAAACTGTTCGGCAATCTTCCTTTCGGGCCGCGGCACGTGAATTGGGCATTACGCCAGCCGCTGTCAGCTATCATGTAAAGCTTCTGGAGGAGGAACTGGGAACACCGCTTTTTTACCGATCCACACGCAAGATTTCGGTGACTGCTGCAGGTGAGGCCCTTTACAAGGCATCATTGGAAATGCTGAATGCTGCGAAAACAGGGTTGCGACAGGCAAGTGGTGCTGATCAAGGATTGTCGGGACAGTTCAGGATAACGCTCATCTCAGCCTTGTCGCATTCGTTCATCGCAGATCATATTGCCTATTTCATCAAGGCCTATCCCGAGGTAGATGTGCAGTTGCATTATGATCATCGAAAGGCAGATCTTGTCGCAGAAAAATTTGATCTCGCCATCCGGACCGGTCGCATGGAGGATTCGAGTTTAACCTGCAAGCTGATCTGGCGGATGCCACGCTGCCTGGTGGCCAGCCCGGAATATCTCGAGGAAACCGGGGCGATCAATTATCCGGATGATCTGAACTCCCGCTGCTGGCTCAAGTTCCAGACAATGGAAGCAAAACGCCGTATGACTTCACCAACGGGTAATACTGTTGAGGTCGAGCAAGGTGGCAATGTGGTCCTGAACAGCATAGAAGGAATGGTAGGGTTTGTTTTGTCTGGCGTCGGAATGGCATCGCCGCCCCTTCATTGTGTCAGCGACTATCTACAATCAGGCAGGTTGGTCGAAATCCTGCCGGACTGGTTGATTGAGCCGCTTCCAGTATACGCTGTATGGCCGACAACAAAGGTCAAAAATCCAGTGACCCAGGCCTTTTTGAAAGATCTTAAACGCCAAACGGGATAGGCAACTCAGAACCGGGAGACGATCGCGTTCAAGAAGACCCTAATCGTAAATCGCGAGGACATTATACAAAGGCATATCGTCTTCAGTTTCCCAGCCCTCATCTATCTCAAGAATGGAGAAAAACCGCTGACATATGGAACAGGTTTTTTCCTGTTCTATAATTTTCATCGCATCCTCCTTGCTGCGGAACTGCACAATATCAAGATAGGTACCGTCCCCTTTGGAAATGACCTCCCGTCTTAGAACTCCTGGTTTTTTATCAACGAAATCCAACTGGAAACTATCCGAAGCGCTCAGAAAATCTGCTTCGTTTATCCCTTCAGCCAGCTTGAAAGGGGCAAGTACGGTGATCGGTTTATGCATTATGACATCCTTATAAATTGTGACCCCAATTCTATTGATAAATATGACAAATTATGTCTTATTTTGTTCATGGCTAAGGGGAATGTAAACGATCGGCTACAGCGCCTTGATATTTTATCAGCGCGATTGAAAGCAGACGAACCTTTGATCGTCAGGGAGTTGGCTCAGGAAATGGGCGTGAGCCCAAGAACGCTTAGCCGGGATATCCAGATCCTTCGAGAGCGGGGATATCCAATTGAGGCTGATAGGGGACGCGGCGGCGGTATTCGTCTGCATTGGAGCTGGGGTCTTGGTCAATTAAAACTGAGCTATTCTGAAGCGATCGATCTGTTGATCAGTCTGGCTGTTATGGAACAGATGAAATCTCCTTTGCTGATGGCGAATCTGCAGTCTGTGAAAACAAAATTGATGGCCTCATTTTCAATGGAAATGAAGCATAGTATCGGGAAGATAAACGGTCGGATCAGAGTAACCGAAACGGCATCGCCTTTTGTTCAGGGAACATATCTTCCGCCAGATGAAAAAGTGACAAAGCCTTTACATCAGGCATTTGTCCTCCAGCGTTGCTTCCGGATTTGCTATAAAGCCGAAACTGGTGAAATAACGGATCGAGCCATCGAGCCCCACTATCTATTATTCAGCTATCCTATCTGGTATATTCTCGCCTGGGATCAGCTAAGGCAGGATGTGCGGACGTTCCGGTGTGATCGTATCCTGAAAGGCGATATTCTGGAAGAAACCTACAGACTGCGTCCCTTCACTGATTTTGAAAAGGCAATGGAAGGGGTTAATGCAATCCGGCCCTAGAAGTTTTGCTTTAGATCCCCAACTGCCGGGAGGCGAGATCTCTCATAATTTCTTCTGCACCGCCGCCGATGGCATTGACCCGGACTTCCCGGTAAACGCGCTCTACCTTGGGGCCGCGCATAAAGCCGGCACCGCCCATGATCTGGACACCCTCACGTGCACAAAATTCCATGCATTCTGTCGCCTGATTTTTCAGCATGCAAATATCTGCAACGGGCTGTTCGCCCTGTTCAATCCGATAGGCAACCTGATCAAGATAGGCTTGTGACGCGTTGATAGCCTGCGCCATCTGAACGAACTTATGCCGCACTACCTGTTTTTCAGAGAGAGGTTTGCCGAATACAATCCGCTCTTTTGCATATTCTACTACCTCGTTAAAACAGGCGCGGGATGCTGAAATACAGCCGGCAGCCAACCAAAGACGTTCTGAATTGAAATTCAGCATGATGGTTTGAAAACCCTGATTTTCAGTGCCAAGAAGATTTTCGGCAGGGACCTTACAGTTATCAAAATAAAGGGTTGCAGTGTCGGAGGCCCACCAGCCCATTTTCTTAAGCGGTGTCCGTTCAAATCCAGGAGTATCCCGATCAATCAGAAGAAGGGAAACGCCGTTCATACCGGGGCCGCCGGTCCTAACAGCAACTGTGTAAACATCAGCCCGCATACCGGAGGTGATAAAAGTTTTTGAACCATTGACGATATAGTAATCGCCTTCGCGTTTCGCTGTGGTCTTTAAGTTTGCAACATCAGAACCACCAGATGGTTCGGTGATGGCAAGGGCGCTGATCCATTCCCCAGAGAGGATCTTCGGCAGATATTTTTCCTTTTGCGCCTTTGTGCCCACATATTTGATCGGCGGTGTTCCGATGGTATGACTAAGAAGACTGGCAGTTACGCCACCAGCACCAGCGCGGCCAAGTTCTTCAGCGCCTGCAAGAAGGTAGAAGATATCGGCTTCGACACCGCCATACTCTTCCGGATACCCAACACCAAGAAGTCCAATATCGGCAGCTTTTTTATAAAGCTCCCGCGGAAAGGTTTCCTCTTCATCCCATTGGGAGGCAAAGGGTTCAATTTCTGTTTCTACAAATTTCCGAAGTGTCGCCCGAAATGCTTCATGTTCCTCGGTGAAATTGGGATTGGGTGCACGTTCCAGCAGATCCATTATTCTGCTCGCTCATGTTCCAACTCCACAAGCAGAGCCCGCGTCGCAACCTGATCATCTGCACGGGCACCAACTGACTTGACCGTACCGTCACTTTTTGCGGTGATTTCATGTTCCATTTTCATGGCTTCCAGAATGGCAACGGTCTGGCCCTTGCTTACCGTGTCTCCCTCTTTTACCATAATGCTGATAACCCTGCCGTTCATTGGCGCGACAATGCGTCCGTCGCCTGCGCCGCCATCCGCGCCTGCCGGGGCTAGCGTAATCTCCTCACAGGCAAACTGAATACTCCCTGTCGACAGATGAAGTTTGGGTCCATCAAAAGCGTAACGTGCATTTTTGCGATACCCGTTCAGGGCATAGGAAACTCGGCTGTTCTCAAGATCAAAGATCTCAACATCGGAACTTTCGCCGCCAAAAGTGATCTGCAGCCTGTTTTTGGCCAGTTGCTTGACGGAATAGACAGATTTGTCATCTTCCACTTTTAAGACCAGTGGCGTCATGACAGCATCGCTGCTATCCCAGCCATCTGTGGAAGATCCCAGATTGTGCTGAGTGTTCAGGAATTGCAAAGCCGCTGCTATGATAAGGTCCTCACTTGAAGGTTCAGGCCTTTTCAAAGCCGATTTTGGGAAATGCGTGTCGATAAAGGCCGTCGTCGCGCCCCCTTCACGGAAAGTTTCGTGAGCGACACAATCGATTAAAAACTGCCGGTTGGTTACCAGCCCCAGATCGACCGTAAGACCAAGTGCGTGGATCATCCGTTGGCGCGCATCTTCACGGGTGTCTCCCCATGTAATGACTTTCGCTATCATTGCATCATAGTGAGGTGTGACTTCAAATCCATCTTCCAGGCCATGATCATTTCGCCGATTTGCGCCTCGTGCGGGTTCCCATTTCAACAAGGTGCCGACTTTTGGCAGGAAGTTTTTATAAGGATCCTCGGCATAGAGACGGGTTTCTATCGCATGGCCGTTGAGCGTAATCTCTTCCTGACTTTTTGGCAGCTTTTCGTTGCGGGCTACCCGGATTTGCCAGTCGACAAGATCCAGGCCCGTGATGCATTCTGTTACCGGATGCTCGACCTGCAGGCGGGTGTTCATTTCAAGGAAATAGAAGGAACCGTCCTGGCTTAAAAGGAACTCCACCGTACCGGCACCTGAATAGTCTATTGCCTCGGCTGCGGCAACAGCTGCAGCGCCCATTTTCTGGCGCAACTCTTCTGAAACAGCGGGCGAGGGTGCTTCTTCAACGACCTTTTGATGCCGTCGCTGGATTGAGCAATCCCGTTCTCCCAGATGAACGACATTGCCGTGATTATCGGCAAAAACCTGTATTTCAATATGACGTGGTTCAATAACAGCTTTTTCCAGGATCAATTCACCGGAACCGAAGGCATTTTCAGCCTCAGAACGGGCTGTCGCGAGGGCTTTTTCGAGTTTTTCAGGCTTTTTAACAAGACGCATTCCGCGGCCACCGCCGCCTGCAGCAGCTTTGACCATGACAGGAAAACCGATTTTTTCAGCGGCACGAATGAAATGATCATCTGATTGATCTTCCCCTTCATATCCCGGAATACAGGGGACGCCTGCATCAATCATTCGTCTTTTGGCCTCCGCCTTATTTCCCATCAGGTGAATGGCAGAGGGGGAGGGGCCAATAAAAGTGATCCCTTTTTCTTTTAACGCTTCAGCAAAGCCGGCATTCTCCGATAGAAATCCATATCCCGGATGCACGGCATCTGCACCGCTTGCATCGATCGCGGCGAGAATATTTTCAATCTTCAGATAGCTTTCGCCAACTGCCGCCGGGCCAATGGCGATTGCTTCGCTTGCCAATTTGACATGCGGGGCATTGCGATCCGCGTCAGAATATACCGCAACTGTCTCATAGCCCATATCATGGGCTGTTCGGATCACCCTGCAGGCAATTTCGCCGCGATTGGCGATGAGGATTTTGGAAAGTCCAGCCATACGGGTTACCCTTTCCTTTTTGTCGGAAGGGTATCCATCAATTTGCAAATGATGCCAAGCATGACTTCATCTGCCCCGCCCCCGATAGACGCAAGACGGCCATCGCGATAGGCCCGCGTAATCGGTGTTTCGTTCATGAAGCCCATACCGCCATAATATTGCAAACAGGCGTCATTAACCTCGCGGGTGAGACGGCCTGTCTTCAGTTTGGCCATTGAAGCCAGCATTGTTACATTTTCCCCCTGCACATATTCCTCTACTGCACGGTAGGTGAGGGAGCGTAACGCTTCGATTTCTGTCTTTAGTTCCGCCATCCGGAAGTGGATGACCTGATTATGTAGCAGCGGCTGCCCGAAAGCTTCGCGTTGCTGTGTGTATTCGATCGTATCGTTTACGGCCTTATCAAGCGCTTGCAGGGCAGCACCTGCCGCCCAAAGGCGTTCTTCCTGGAATTGCATCATTTGATAGGTGAAGCCCATACCCTCTTCACCGATGATATTCTTTTGTGGAACGCGGACATCTTCGAAGTAAAGCTGGGCAGTATCAGAGGAGCGCATCCCCAATTTATCCAGTTTGCGCTCTACGGTGATGCCTGGGGTATCCATGGGGACAACGACCAGCGATTTGCTGGTATGGATCGGCCCATCACTTGTATTGACCAACATGCACATGAAATCGGCTTGCGTACCATTGGTGATCCACATTTTCTGGCCATTGATAACATAGTCATCACCATCTTTTCGGGCATTTGATTTAATGCCCGCCACATCGGAACCCGCGCCCGGTTCCGACACGCCGATACAGGCCACATAATCCCCGGATATTGCCTGACGGAGATAATTTTCTTTTACATAGTCAGAACCGAAGCGGGCTAGTGCCGGAGTTGCCATATCTGTTTGCACACCGATGGCCATGGGCACGCCGCCGCAATTGATTTTCCCAAGCGTCTCGGACATGGCAAGACTGAAAGAATAATCGAGCCCCATACCTCCATATTCTTCCGGCTTGCAAACTCCAAGGAAACCCTGATCGCCCATTTTTTTAAACAACTCATTGGCAGGGAAAATACCCTCTTCTTCCCAGGCATCCACATGCGGGTTGATTTCCTGATCAATGAATTTGGAGAGGGAGTTCATAAACTCTTTATGTTCGGGTCCGTAAATCATTTTTTTGCTCCGTTCTCGATCACATGCGGCCAATGCCGAAGGTATTTGTGTTGGGCTCTCTAGCATCGCCTTCCATGGCAATGGAGAGACAGTAACTCAGGATTTTGCGGGTATCACGTGGGTCTATGAGACCATCATCCCAAAGGCGTGCCGTGGCAAACAGGGCTTCGGATTCCTTGTCCATCCGCTTGACAATGCCCTGTTCCATTTTTTCCAGGGCCTCGTAGTCAGGTTCCTGTCCCATGCGTTTGAATTTCTCTTCAGTCACAATGGACATGACTTTTGCGGCCTGCTCACCCCCCATCACAGCAACACGGTTGTTCGGCCAGGCGAAAATAAAGCGCGGGTCAAAAGAACGACCGCACATGCCGTAATTGCCAGCCCCGAAGCTTGCACCGATATGAAGAGTAATTTTTGGAACTGTTGCATTGGTCACAGCCTGGATCATTTTGGAGCCATGCTTAACGATGCCTGCCTGCTCAGCCTCTGATCCCACCATAAAGCCGGTGGTGTTTTGTAAAAACAGGAGCGGTGTTCCGGACTGGCAGCAAAGCTGTATAAATTGCGCCGCTTTGGTCGCACCATCGGCGTCAATCGGGCCGTTATTTCCAACAATACCGACAGACTGGCCTTCAATCTTCGCGTGACCACAAATAGTGTGTGTGCCGTAAAGCTCTTTAAAGTCGAGAAATTCGGACCCATCAACGATGCGGGCTATCACCTCTCGCACATCATAGGGTTTGCGGTAATCGGTTGGAACGATGCCTAAAAGCTCCTCGATGTCATATAAAGGATCCGTATAGTCTTTTCGCGGGAGGTTGGGACCATTTTCGTTCCACGGCAGATTTCCGACAATTTCGCGAGCAATACGAATGCCGTCTGCATCATTTTCAGCAAGATATTCTGAAACGCCGGAAATGGTGGAATGCATTTCCGCACCGCCCAGTTCTTCATCTGTTGCAACCTCGCCTGTGGCTGCTTTCAAAAGAGGCGGCCCTGCCAGAAAGACCTTCGCGCCGCCGCGCACCATAATGACATAATCGGACAGGCCCGGTTGATACGCCCCGCCTGCTGTGCTGGAGCCGTGAACAACGGTAATCTGCGGAATGCCTGCAGCGGACATTCTGGCCTGATTGGCAAAGCCTGTACCGCCTTTTACAAAAATTTCCGACTGATACAGCAGGTTTGCTCCGCCAGATTCCACCAGGTTAATAACAGGCAGTTTGTTCTTGAGGACTATTTCTTGCGCCCGGAGGTTTTTCTCAAGCCCCATGGGCGCGATGGTTCCGCCCTTGATGGCACTGTCGGACGCCTTGATCATGCACCGGACACCGTTCACATAGCCGATCCCGACAATCATACCGCCGCCAAGA
>JAKSCD010000529.1 GCA_022360775.1 Sneathiellales bacterium
ACGGAAGGCTTCACCTCGATCGAGGAGATCATGTATGAAGAGGCCGCCTCGATCGCTGAAATTGAAGGCTTTGATGAGGAAATCGCTGAGGAACTGATCCGCCGGGCACAGGAATTTGTCCACACTTATCATTCCGAAATGGAAAGCAAGCGCCAGGAACTGGGTGTGAGCGACGATATCGTTGCCATTGAGGTCCTGACACCGCCAATGATTGTTGCCCTGGGTGAAGCCGGCGTCAAGGAACTGGATGATCTTGCCGATCTGTCCGGTGATGAACTGGTCAATTCTGAAGATGGTATCTTGCGTGAATTTGGCATGGATATGGATACGGCCAATGACATTGTTATGGCCGCGCGGGCGCATTGGTTTGACGATGAAGAAACTGACGAAGCAGTAGCGGAGACAGAGGAAAGTGGTGCCGAAGACGCCTAAATCAGCGTCGGGGAGGCAACAACGAGACTTGAGTGAACCGGTCCGCCGGTGTATAGCCTCTGGTCAGGTTATGAAGAAGGACGCCCTTCTTCGCTTTGTGGCCTCGCCAGATGGTGAATTGGTTCATGATTTATATGGCAAGCTCCCGGGGCGTGGTATCTGGATTTCCAGTACCCGGGAAAATGTCGAACTGGCCCGGAAAAAAGGGTTATTTGCGCGATCAGCAAAACAATCGGTAAAGGTTGCCGATGATCTTTGCACCATGATCGAGGCAAATCTCGCCAAAAGGTGTCTTGATCTTTTGGGGATGGGCCGGAAAAGTGGGTTGGTGACAGCAGGTTTTGCCAAAGTCGAGGCATCCCTCAAGAGCCAGAAAGCGGCCGTTTTAATTGCGGCCTCGGATGGCGCTGAAGATGGACGGCAAAAACTGAAACGACAGGCAGGGACCATACCGCTTGTCGAATTGTTCGAGAGTAGCGAACTGAGTAAGGCACTTGGACGAGAGAACGCAGTTCATGTGTCTATAGCCCGCGGAGGGCTGACAGAAAAGTTTTTGGTTGAGGTTTCCAGGCTGGCTGGCTTTAGGAAATCCTGACGAAGAAGGTGAAAGACCGGGTCGGAGTAAGAATGACTGAAACAAACGACAAGGGTGGGCGCAAATCGCTTAGCCTGAACAAGCCGCTGGAAGTGAAAAAAGGCGCCGGTGACAGCGGACAGGTTCGCCAGAATTTTAGCCATGGTCGCTCTAAGACCGTGCAGGTGGAAGTGCGTAAAAAGCGTGGTGCTCCAGCGGGAGCGGCAAAACCTGCTGTGGCCCCTTCAACGCCTGCGGCCCCTAAAACCGCGAAAAAGACCTTAAGTGTTTCAAAGCCGGCAGGTTCAGCACCGTCCAGCCAGGGTGCAAAATCCAGAGGCAAGAAAGACCCGAATATTCTCACCAGCAATGAGATGGCTGCTCGCGCAGCGGCCTTGCAGGGAGCGCGGGAACAGGCTGTTCGTCAAAAAGAGATCGACGCTGAAAACGCACTTCGGCAGGCCGAAGAGGAAAAACGCCTTGCCGAAGAAAGAGCTGTCGCTGAAAAGCAGGCTGCACGCGAAAAGCGTGAAGCGGACCGTGCTTCCAAACGGCGGTCTCCCGAAGAACGCCGCAAAGCGGAAGAGGAAGAAGCACGTCGGCTTACAGAAGAGGCCAATGCCGCGAAAGAAGCTGAAGCAGCTGTTCACCGTGAAAAGAAAAAAGCTGCCCCGCAGGCAGAAGAGCCAAAGCGGTCTCCCAAACAGACACCTGCGCGTCCTGCAGCTGCACGGACGGCTGATGAAGCACCCGCCAGCGATCGCCCGGCGGCCGGTGCCCGTAAAAAAACGAACAAGCGCGGCGGCGGTAATAATGAGGATAAGGGCAATCAGTCCCGCCGGGATGCTGAACCAAGACGCCGGGCTGGCCGCCTGACCATTGGCGATGCCCTCAATGACCGCGGACCGAAACAACGCTCTCTTGCCGCTGTAAAACGCGCTCGGAAAAAGCAGAACCAGCAACCTGCGGAAGCACCGCAGAAAGTTTTCCGCGAAGTTACCATTCCGGAAGTTATTTCCGTTCAGGAACTGGCGAACCGTATGACAGAACGGTCCGTGGATGTTATCAAGTCCCTGATGAAGCTCGGCATTATGGCGACAGCAAACCAGACAATTGATGCAGATACTGCTGAACTTGTCGTCGAGGAACTGGGTCATACGCCGAAGCGGATTGCTGAATCGGATGTAGAAATTGGCTTGGGTGGCCTTGATGATGACGCGCCGGAAACACTGGTGCCACGGGCTCCGGTTGTTGCGGTTATGGGTCACGTTGATCATGGTAAAACCTCCCTTCTGGATGCCCTTCGCAAAACAGACATCGTTTCCGGTGAAGCGGGCGGCATCACACAGCATATTGGTGCGTATCAGGTCAATCTGGCTTCCGGTGATCTGATTACCTTCCTGGATACACCAGGCCATGAAGCCTTTACAGCCATGCGGATGCGTGGTGCGGAAGTCACGGATATTGTTATTCTTGTTGTGGCCGCTGACGACAGTGTGATGCCACAAACCATTGAAGCGATTAAGCATGCGAAAGCGGCTGAAGTTCCGGTCATTGTTGCAATCAATAAATGTGATAAGCCCGAAGCCAATCCGGACAAGGTGCGTCAGGAACTGCTTCAGCATGAAATCTTCGTTGAAGATATGGGCGGTGACGTTCAGTCTGTGGAAGTGTCTGCGCTGAATGGTACAGGTTTGGATACCCTTCAGGAAGCGATCCTGCTGCAGGCAGAAATTCTTGAACTGAAAGCCAACCCCAATCGCTCTGCTCAAGGCAGTGTTGTTGAAGCCAAGATCGAAACTGGCCGCGGCATGGTTGCAACAGTCCTCGTGAAACGAGGAACGTTGAAAGTTGGTGATAATTTCGTGACAGGCCCCGCATACGGTAAAGTTCGTGCGTTGCTTGACTATCGTGGACAGCAAGTTAAAGAGGCCGGCCCCTCAGTTCCTGTCGAGGTCCTGGGTATTCAGGGCGCGCCTATTGCCGGTGATGACTTTGTTGTGACAGAAACGGAAGGTCAGGCAAAAGAAATTGCCGAATATCGCCTGCGCCTTGCTAAAGAGAAGAAAGTAACAGCGACTGCTCGTGGTACAATCGAGCAGATGTTCACTGCCATTCAGGAAGGAACTGCAGACGAACTTCCTGTTGTGATTAAAGCGGATGTACAGGGCTCTTCCGAGGCGATCGTTGCTTCCCTTGAAAAGCTGGCAACCGAAGAAGTCAAAGTGAACGTTCTTCTGTCCGGCGTCGGCGGTATTACTGAATCGGATATTTCCCTCGCGGCAGCCTCAAATGCCATGATCATTGCCTTTAATACACGTGCCAACAAGCAGGCGCGCGAAGAAGCGGCAAGTCAGGGCATCGATATTCGCTATTATTCGGTCATCTATAATGTTATCGACGATATCAAGGCAATGTTGTCCGGCATGCTTGCGCCGACATTGCGTGAAGATTTCCTCGGCTATGCAGAAATTCGCGAAGTCTTTAACATCACCAAAGTCGGTAATATCGGCGGCTGTATGGTGACAGAAGGGGTCGTGAAACGCGGAGCCAAGGTTCGACTGCTTCGCGACAATGTGGTTATCCATGAAGGAACGCTTTCTACTCTGAAACGTTTCAAGGATGAAGTGAAAGACGTGAAATCCGGCATGGAATGCGGTATGGCCTTTGAAAACTATCATGATCTCAAGGAAGGCGACTTCATCGAATGTTTCGAAGTGGTCGAGGTGGCGCGCGAATTATAAGCCCGCCCTTTTCTATAACTGAGTGTTTGAAGTGCAGGGGCTATGCCCCTGCCTTTTTTGATTTGAGAGGATCCCATGGCATCCCGAAAAGTACCCAGCAAAACAGCCAGCAAACGCCAGCTTCGTGTTGGTGAGCAGCTTCGCCATATCCTGTCTGAGGTTCTGGCTGAGGGCAACATACATGATCCCGATGTGGCTGGAACAAGTGTTACTGTTACCGAAGTTCAGCCTAGCCCGGACATGCGCAACGCAACCGCCTATGTCATTCCGCTTGGCGGCGAGAACGAAAAAGCCATTATTGCCGGCCTTAACCGCTCGGCAGGATTTATCCAGGGGGAAATGGGCCGCCAGCTTTCTATGAAATTCACCCCCCGCCTGACCTTCAAAAAAGACGAATCCTTTGATTACAGCGGCCATATTGACGAATTGCTTCGGCGGAACAAATCCCGGGAAGACTAATGGGACGTCGCAGAAGAAAAGGAGTTCCGATCCATGGCTGGCTGAATATAGATAAGCCACAGGATATGAGTTCCGCGACAGTTGTCGCTGCCGTAAAAAGGATTACCAACGCTCAAAAGGCAGGGCATGCCGGAACGCTGGACCCTTTTGCCACCGGCGTCCTTCCCATCGCCCTTGGCGAGGCGACAAAAACTGTCCCCTATATGATGGCAGAGACCAAGGAGTATGTTTTCACTGCCCGCTGGGGGGAGGCTACCAACACGGATGATGTGGAAGGTGAAGTAACGGAACGTTCAGAAATCCGTCCTGCAAAGGAAGAAATCGCCGCAACCCTTCCCGCCTTTCACGGCACAATAACGCAAACCCCTCCGGCTTATTCTGCAATCAAGATAAATGGCGAGCGGGCCTACAAGCTGGCGCGAGAGGGACTAGAGGTTCAAATCCCGAAAAGAGAGGTTACGATTCTCTCTCTCGAACTTGAAGAAATACTCGATGAGAATCACGCCAAATTCCGGACAATATGCGGAAAAGGAACCTATATTCGGGCGCTTGCGCGCGATATTGCCGTGAATTTGGGGACTGTTGCTCATCTGACGCAGTTAAGGCGGACTAAAGTGGGCTCTTTTTCAGCGGATGATGCGATTTCTCTGGATAAGTTGGACAAGCTGTGGCAGTGTCCAGCGGAATTTGAGGACCTGCTTCCCTTGACGACCGCGCTGGACGACATCCCGGCGGTGGCCATTTCGGAAACTCAGGCAGTTCGCGTGAGACACGGCAATGACGTGGCGGTTCCAAATATGACAGACAATCTTGTCTGTGCCATGGACGGCGAGACGCCTTTGGCCATCTGTCAGATTGAAGATGGAAGGCTGTTTCCGGTCCGCGTATTTAATTTATGATTTATGGAGTTTAACCGATGTCGATCACTGCAGAGAAAAAAGCAGAACTGATCAAAGAATTTGCGACCAAAGACGGCGACACTGGCTCACCTGAAGTGCAGATCGCAATCCTTTCAGAACGCATTGTCAATCTGACCGAACATTTTAAAGACCACAAAAAAGATGTCCACTCCCGTCGTGGTCTTCTCAGCCTTGTCAGCAAGCGTCGTCGTTTGCTCGACTATCTGAAGAAGAAAGACGAAGGACGTTACCAGACAGTCATTAAACGTCTTGGTATCCGTAAGTAACGCGTATCTTTGGTCAGGAAAACAGGCTAGGGAATGAAATCCAACGCCGGTTCCGCTTGAGGCACTCCGCCTTTTCGCGTGCCGGCGTTCGGTGATTCTGGAGTTCGCTCCCGAATGGAAGGCAACATGATAGATCTTTCAGCACGTAGGGTGCTGGTATTTTGCAGATCGGCATAGGGCTGGATCTGCTTTGGAAGGAAAGAATATGTTTGAAGTACATCGCAAGGAAGTGATGTGGGGCGGACGTCCGCTCGTAATGGAAACAGGGAAAATTGCCCGTCAGGCGGATGGTGCGGTTATGGTCACCTATGGTGGCACTCAGGTTCTTTGTACAGCGGTCGCTGCAAAGTCCCCAAAGCCGGGAATTGATTTCTTCCCGCTGACAGTCAATTATCAGGAAAAAGCCTATGCAGCCGGTAAAATTCCAGGCGGCTTTTTCAAACGCGAAGGACGCCCGACAGAGAAGGAGACACTGGTTTCCCGGCTTATCGACCGTCCGCTGCGCCCTTCATTTGTAAGCGGCTTTAAAAACGAAACACAGATCATCTGTACTGTTCTTGCACATGATCTGGAAAATGATCCGGATATCGTTGCACTGGTTGGTGCTTCTGCGGCCCTGACAATCTCCGGCATCCCGTTCCTGGGTCCGGTGGGTGCTGCACGTGTCGGTTTCATCGATGGCAATTATGTTCTGAACCCGACAGCGGAACAGATGGGTGAAACCGATCTGGATCTTGTTATTGCAGGTACAGATGAAGCGGTTCTGATGATTGAGTCAGAAGCCAATGAACTCACCGAGGAGCAGATGCTCGGCGCTGTAATGTTTGGCCATCAGGAAACACAGGCTGTTATCAATGCGATCATTGATCTTGCTGAAGCCTGTGCCAAAGAGCCCTGGGACTTCCAGCCTCCAGAAGTGGATGCCGATCTGGAAGCCAAGGTCAAGTCTGCCGCTGAAAATGCGCTGACCGAAGCCTATAAAGAGCAGGTCAAGCAAACCCGTACTGACAAGGTTGCTGCTGCCAAGGAAGCCGCTCTTGAAAGCCTCGAAGAGGAAGAAGTTGAAGCGGCTGGCGGAATTCTCAAGAAAATCGAGAAAAATATCGTTCGCGGCAACATCATTTCAACTGGAACCCGCATTGACGGCCGGGACACAAAAACCGTTCGGCCAATTGTGGCTGAAGTTGGTGCCCTGCCCCGTGCACATGGTTCTGCACTCTTTACCCGCGGTGAAACCCAGGCGCTTGTTGTCACCACATTGGGCACAGGCCAGGATGAGCAGATTGTAGATGCCCTTGAAGGCGAATATCGCGAAAACTTCATGCTGCATTACAACTTCCCGCCCTATTCTGTCGGTGAAGCCGGGCGTGTTGGCTTCACAGGTCGCCGTGAAGTCGGTCACGGCAAGCTCGCATGGCGGGCCGTACATCCTTTGCTGCCAGGCAAAGAAGACTTCCCTTACACCTTGCGTGTTGTCTCGGAAGTAACTGAATCAAACGGTTCCTCTTCCATGGCAACAGTTTGCGGTACATCTCTTGCGCTGATGGATGCCGGTGTTCCTCTGAAAAGCCCGGTTGCAGGCATTGCCATGGGTCTGATCCTGGAAGAAGATGGTCAGTTTGCTGTTCTTTCCGATATTCTGGGTGATGAAGATCATCTGGGAGATATGGACTTTAAAGTGGCAGGTACCGATCAGGGTATTACCTCTCTTCAGATGGATATCAAAATCGCTGGTATCACTGAAGAAATTATGCGCATTGCCCTTGCGCAGGCTACTGAAGGTCGCCTGCATATTCTGGAGGAGATGGCAAAAGCCATCGATGCCGCACGCGAAGGGGTGCGTGATGGAGCCCCGCGGATCACGCAATTGACTGTCAAAAAAGACAAGATCCGTGATATCATTGGTACCGGTGGTAAGGTCATTCGCGAAATCTGCGAAACAACCGGCGCCAAGATCGATATTGAGGATGACGGCACAGTCAAGGTTGCTGCAACCACAACCGAAAGTGCAGATGCCGCTGTAAACTGGATTAAATCCATTGTCGATGATCCGGAAGTTGGCGTTATCTATACAGGTAAGGTTGTTAAGGTTGTTGATTTCGGCGCCTTTGTGAATTTCTTCGGAAATCGCGACGGTCTGGTTCACATTTCCGAGCTTGCACCAAAGCGTGTGGCGAAAGTGACAGACATCGTCAATGAAGGTGATGAAGTCCGCGTCAAGGTTCTGGAAATTGACGGCAAAGGCAAGGTTCGCCTGTCTATCAAAGCTGTTGCCGCTGAAGAAGCAAAACCAGAAGAAGAAGCCGAAGAGAGCTAAGAGCATCAAATTCAAGGGCGGTGAAGATTTATCTCCGCCCTTGCGACGGCTTGTCGCGCTTGATGCATATCACTACATGCTCTACTTGGTATGTACAAAGTAACTCTGTGTTAGGGATTGTCTCGTGAAGTCTTTAAACCCCATAGTTATGTCCGGGAAGGAAGTTCTTCCCATAGTCGAGGGCGGCAAGGGAATTGCTGTTTCCTCCGGTGAATGCTCGGGCGCATGGGCAGCTGCAGGGGGAGTAGCTACTTTTTCCGGTGTGAACGCTGACAGCTACGATGAAAACGGCACTATTATTCCCCAAATCTATCATGGCCGTACGCGTAAAGACCGCCATGAAGAACTTGTAGCCTACGGGATTCAGGGGGGTATCGCCCAGGCCCGGATCGCCCATGACATCGCTGGCGGTGAAGGTCGCATTCATATGAATGTCTTGTGGGAAATGGGCGGCGCAGAGCGTATCCTTCACGGCGTACTGGAA
>JAKSCD010000192.1 GCA_022360775.1 Sneathiellales bacterium
ATTTTTTTTACCTTTGATTATGAGAGGGAAAGAACCTCATGAGAGGCGATATCGTTATAAAGCCGATCAACAAGCGCCTTGCGGTTCTCAAGAACAGCGGACTGGTTGATATATTGCTTGTCTGTGATTTCATTTTTATCAGCGCTCAGCGGTGCGCCCATGACGATCGCGCTATAAACATGACGGCTTTTCGTTTTATTTTTAGCGTTATAGGCATCGAGCTTTTCCTTGAATTTCTCCAGCAGAGGAGAACTTTTGACAACAGTCAGCGCCCCCTCACCCGACGTCCCGCCTTCGGCAGCTTCTTTCATAACGGCTTCAGAAGGCACGATCAGGATTGCCAGATCTTCTTTGTCATGACCTGCGATCACCACATCCCGGGCAACAGGGTCCAGCGCATCGATCAGTTGAAGGCGCAAGGAACCGGTTTCCACCCAGCTGCCATTGGCCAGCTTGAAATCCTCTGAAACCCGACCGTTGAAAACAAGCCCCTGTTCCAGATTATTCATGTCCTCGAACCGGACAGCATCGCCAATACAGTAATAGCCTTCATCGTCAAAATACTGATCCGTCAGATCCGGCCGTTTATAATAGCCTGTATGCACATGCGGACCCTTGATGCGAATTTCAAACTTGTCGGAAACCGGAACAAGCTTGACATCAACCCCCGAAAAAGGAACACCGATCAGCCCCATCTTTTCTGTATTCCAGAAAACGACAGTGCCTGTTCCCGTTGTCTCGGTCGATCCCCATCCTGTCGCGAAAGGCATACGAACATTCGTATAGTGAATGGCAAGCACCTGCATACGCTCAAAAAGCTCCTGCGACAGGGCTGCACCACCATAACTGCAAATTCTGACCCGCTCGAAAAAGGCCCTGGCAAGGCTCTCGTTTTTTTCCAGCGCATCCAGAAGGAAGCTGAACGCTGTTGGAACACTGCTAAACCGGGTCGGCTTAACCCGTTCAAGATTTTCGATTGTGCGCTGAAACATCCCCGGAATGGGTTTGCCATCATCCAGATACATGGTACCGGCCACGCGCATGATGCCGAAGAAATTGACATTCCCACCAAATGTATGATGCCAGGGAAGCCAGTCCAGGATGATCGTGGGGTTATTTTCCGGATCAAAAGGTTCACTCACCAGTTCATGCATTTTCTGTGAGGAACAGATCATAAGATGCGTATTGGGCACCGCTTTTGGCATACCGGTTGAACCCGAAGTGAACAGGATTTTCGCAAGGCTCTCTCCTGTAACCTTTTCAAGCGCTGCTGTTACAGCCGCTATATCACTTTCGACCAGCAGATCATCAAATGAGAGCGCTCCTTCAGGCTGATCAGTTGCTGTCACCACATGATCCATGGAGCCACTAATGGCCGACAGTGCGTTTGCAAACATCCTGCCGCTTTCGGCAAAAACCATTTTCGGTTCCGTCAGCTCGATAGCGTATTTCAATTTGGAAAAATCACCGCTCATCAGGGAATAGGCGGGAGAAACGGGCACAATTGGAACACCAACCTGCAACGCCCCCATGGAAAGAATGGCATGGGAAAAACTGTTACTGGACAGAATTAAAATGGGGGTTTCTGCGGAATACCCGTTTTTTAAAAGCCAGCTGCTTACCTGATCCGCCTTTTCCTTTGCTTGCCTGTAGGTCAATACTGGCCAATCCTCTGAAGGACTGCACTGAACCAGAAAAGCTGTATCGGGATAGTCTTCTGCTGCCTTCAACCAGAAGGCGGCCGCGTTTTTTTCATATTCTCCAATTGCAATATTGCTTTTTATCCTATATGAGCCGTCATCGGATTTTAAAACAGAGACATCCGGCGCGGGACGATCCAGCTGTCGAAAAGGAATTGGGTTCTGCATGCCGGCACTGTTCTCCCTTAATTTTTGTTTCAGTTTTTTTAGGCAGACTGTTAATCTGACGGATATTGACAAATTGTCACTGAAATTTCCAGCGTCAGCCGCAAAAAAATAATAAGGCGAAGGATAGCGAACGATGACGGATGTAGCAGACGGTTCCCTTACAACCGATCGGGCAAGCAAACGTAAAGCTGAAAAGCGAGAGCGTCTGCTGGCTGCTGCAAGAACGCTGTTCATTCAGCGGGGGTATCACGAAACCCGCCCGCAGGATATTGCCCGCGAAGCTGATGTTGCGCACGGAACCTTCTATAGTCATTTCAATGACAAGCGCGAGATTTTCCTGGCATTTGCCAGCGAAGCCCAGGAAGATTTGCATAATTATGTTCAGGAACGCGTTCCCGATGTCGCAAGTTTCGAGGAATATATCCAGTACTCACTGAATGCTATCCAGGAATTTGCCGAGCAGAATCCGGGACTGCTTCGTTCCGCTCTTGTCGATACCAAGGTGTTTGATCCAACAGATTCAACCAGTAAAGTAGTACGCAGTAAATTTGCGTCCGGCTTTGTTCGTATTCTGGAGAAAGCCAAGAAGAATGAGGAGCTTTACGAAGATGTGGATCCGGAACTTATCGGTCATGCCATGATCGGCCTCATCCAGTCTTCCGCACCGCAGGCATACCGCATGGGGAAAAGCCGCGATGAATTTGTCAAGTTAATGGCCAATCTTCTCTGCCGGGGACTGGTCAAGAACCCGACAGGAATTTAGGAAATCTAGCGCCAGGGATTTTTGCTCTTTGAGGGCTCCTCTTTACCCTCGTCGGTATAGGGAACTGATCCACCGCGTCTTGAGCGACGGGAGGAAGTTTTTTCTCTTCCTTCACTTGCAGCCGACGACCATTCCGAAACACGCGCAGGCTTCGCTGGGGATTTTTTGCGTGACGGGACGACCATGGAAAGAAGTTTCTCCACCCGATTAGCCGTAGAAGGGTGCGTTGAGAAAAGATTGTCCGCGCCCTTGCCATGCAACGGATTGATAATAAACATGCTGGCAGAAGCCGGATTTTGCTCGGCAACCGTATTCTCGACACGGCGGGCACCCTGCTCCAGCTTATTCAGTGCGCTGGCCAGCCACTCGGGATTACCGCAAATTTCACCGCCTGTCTTATCTGCCGAATATTCCCGTGTCCGGCTAATCGCCATCTGAACCAGCATGGCGGCAAAAGGGGCGAGGATCATAAGGGCAAGGGTTCCAATAATGCCCATCCCGTTATTACGATTTCCCCCAAAGAAAAGAGCGAAATTGGCAAGCATACTGATGGCACCAGCGATCGTTGCTGTTACCGTCATGATCAGTGTATCCCGGTTCTTGATATGGGCGAGCTCATGGGCCATCACACCCGCGAGCTCTTCCCGGGTCATTAAATTCATCAGGCCGGTTGTCGCGGCAACAGCGGCATTTTCAGGATTTCGTCCCGTAGCAAATGCATTGGGCTGCGGGTTGTCCATGATATAGACTTTCGGCATGGGAAGCTCTGCCCGCATTGCCAGATCCTGGACCAGGCCCACCAGCTCCGGCGCAGTTGAATAATCAACTTCCCGCGCACCATACATTTTAAGGACCATTTTATCGGAATTCCAGTAGGCGAAGCCGTTCATCAAGACGGCGATCACCAGGGCAATCAGCATGCCCCCTTCCCCGCCAATCAGAAAGCCAACTCCCAGGAATAATGCGGTAATAGCCGCAATCAACATTCCTGTTTTCATGAAATTCATTCCAAAAGACCTTCCCATCACTCTGTTAACATCCGAACCCATATGTTGGTATTTTTTAGTTAAATTCAATGTCGCAGGTTATGAGTACAATTCCGTTTACAAGACCGATTTTAACTTTTCAATCCCCGAAAGCTATGCCAATAATGATTGCTCCTAGGGGAGCTCCGCTTATGGGGCTGAGATTACGCAGACGCGTTAGACCCTTCGAACCTGATCCGGGTAATGCTGGCGAAGGGAGTGGACAAAACGCGAGGGATTTCTGCCTTTTTGCAGGGATTAATGCGTTCTCACCTCATCTTGACCCTCCATTTCTCTGATCTCCATAGACCGTCTATAGGAGTGATGAAAATTGACGAAAAAAAATGAACTGGAATTCTCTGTGACCACCGGCGCCCTTCCCGCGTCGACAAAAATCTATTCTCATCCTGAACAGGCACCGGATCTCAATGTGCCCATGCGGGAAATCCAGCTTCTGGATGACAAAGCCTCACGGATCCGGGTTTATGATCCTTCCGGTCCCTATACCGATGAAAAGGTGACAATTGATCTTGAAAAAGGCCTGCCCCGCCACCGTCTGAACTGGTATGCAGACAGGGATGTGAGCATCTATGAAGGACGTATTGTCAAATCCGTTGATAATGGCAATGTCGGTGAAAGCCATGCCATCCCTTCCTTTCCAGTGCGACACAAGCCGCTGAGAGCGTCCTCCAAAAAGCCGCTAACCCAGTATCAGGCCGCAAAGGCGGGCATCATCACAAAGGAAATGATTTATGTGGCGGAGAGGGAAAATCTCGGACGTCGTGCTGCGCTTGAAAATGCATCACATAAATTGCAGGACGGGGAAAGCTTCGGCGCCTCAATTCCGGAACATGTGACGCCGGAATTTGTTCGCGATGAAATTGCCCGCGGGCGGGCCATCTTGCCCGCCAATATCAACCACCCCGAACTGGAGCCCATGATTATCGGGCGAAACTTCCTGGTAAAGGTTAATGCGAATATCGGTAATTCAGCGGTCACCTCCTCTGTTGCCGATGAAGTGGATAAGATGGTGTGGGCCATCCGCTGGGGCGCAGATACGATCATGGATCTCTCGACCGGTCGCAATATTCACAATATTCGCGAATGGCTAATCCGAAACTGCCCGGTACCGGTGGGAACCGTCCCTATCTATCAGGCACTTGAGAAAGTAAATGGCATTGCCGAGGACCTGACCTGGGAGGTCTTTAAGGACACCCTTATTGAACAGGCTGAACAGGGCGTTGACTATTTCACGATCCATGCAGGCGTGCGCCTGAAAGACATCCACCTTACAGCAGACCGGGTTACGGGTATTGTCTCCCGCGGTGGATCAATCATGGCGAAATGGTGCCTGCACCATCATCAGGAAAGCTTCCTTTATGAGCATTTCGCCGATATCTGCGATATTTGCGCTCAATATGATATCAGCTTTTCCCTTGGGGACGGCATGCGGCCGGGCTCCATTGCTGATGCCAATGATCGCGCCCAGTTTGCCGAGCTTGAAACCCTCGGTGAACTTGCTGAAATTGCCTGGGCAAAAGGATGCCAGGTGATGATCGAGGGACCGGGTCATGTTCCCATGCATAAAATCAAGATCAATATGGACAAGCAGCTTGAAGAATGCGGAGAGGCCCCTTTTTATACCCTTGGTCCGCTCACCACTGACATTGCACCGGGTTACGATCATATTACTTCCGGTATCGGAGCAGCGCTGATCGGCTGGTATGGCTGTGCCATGCTTTGCTATGTAACCCCGAAAGAGCATTTGGGTCTTCCGGACCGAGATGATGTGAAAGTTGGTGTTGTTACCTATAAAATCGCTGCTCATGCAGCCGATCTTGCCAAAGGCCATCCTGCTGCACAAATCCGTGATGATGCCCTGTCAAAAGCCCGATTTGAATTTCGCTGGCTGGATCAGTTCAATCTCTCTCTCGATCCGGCCACAGCTCTTGATTACCACGACCAGACCCTTCCAAAGGAAGGTCATAAACTTGCGCATTTCTGCTCCATGTGCGGTCCCAAATTCTGTTCCATGAAAATCTCGCAGGAGGTTTTCGATTATGCCCAGAAACTCAATGACAAAGAACAGGGTATGGCGCAAATGAAGGATGTGTTTCGCAAAGCGGGCGGCGAGCTTTATATCGATGCAGAAAAGACAGCCTCCTAGCAATAGAAACTGAACAGGCATGACGAGGAAAAGGCCCCTTTTACAGGGGCCTTTTTCTTATGCCAGACAAAGAAGAACTTTCTGGTCAGAAACTGCCGCCAGCCTGTGTTTATAGGCTTCGCGGTAGTTCTCGTTTTCATAAAGATCAAGGGCGGCCTCTCCTGTCGGATAGGACCCAACTGCAACCAGATCCCAGATCTCTTCCGCACCGATGAAAGAGGCTTCAAACGGAGCAAGCAACAAGAATTTTCCGCCCACTTTTTCAACAGTAGGAACGCTGACAGCAGCATATTGATCAAATGCAGCCTGACCACTGAGAGAGCTGGAAACACCTTCTTGATAATCTGCAAACGCTCTCATTTTGAAAAAATTGATGAACGTCACCGGGGTTCCCCGCTTTTCAAGAAGACGCAACCACTGCTCTCTTGTGGGGCTGCTCCCTTCTTTTCCATCGCCATACCAGTCGATCAGACGATCCGCCCGTTTTTCTGAATTCAATTCCATAAACGCCTCCATAATTTTACATATGTAAAAAAATTGACGGACGGACATTATGTGTTATTTTTACATATGTCAAATTTTAAAAAATCCGAACGAACCCGGCAGGAAATTCTGGATACCGCCTGGAAGCTGATCGCCGACGAAGGCGCAGATATATCCTTGAGTAAAATTGCCAATGCCGTGGGAATGACCCGTCAATCCATTTATGTGCATTTTGGATCCCGGGGTGGCCTTCTGATTGCCCTCGTCAGACGGACTGACGAGCGGGAGAAAATATGGGAAGCCTTTGAAATCGCGCTTGGACATGCAACAGCACCTGAAAAACTTGAGGCCCTGATGAGAGCCTGGCTTGATTTTGTGCCTAAAATCCTGCCTGTCGCCCGGGATCTCATTCGGCTCAGATCAAAAGATGAAGAAGCAGGCAATGCCTGGTCTGATCGTATGGAAGAACTGCGCAGCTTTTATCAGGATGTTATGACGCAATTTGAAAAGAACGCTGCCCTGTCACCTGGCTTAAGTGCAGAGAAAGCAGCGCATTTTATCTGGGCCACCAGCTCGGTTCAGATGTGGGATCTGTATACACGGGATTGTGGCTGGAACGCAGAAGAAACCACAGCCCATATCCTGAGGCAGACTTTGAGCATTCTTCGGTAAATACTGCTTGCCCAAAAAACTCCTTGATCTTGACATATCACCGCCCTAGCTTCTAGCTATGCATAAACTGTCTTCAATAAGATGTTGAAAAATTAACAATATCGATTGAAGTTTCGAGCAAGTCACTCGGAGGCGATCTGTGTATAAAACACAGAAAAAGCGACAGGAAACTCTCCTGTCGCTTTTTTTTGTTTATTCGGGATTAGCTCAACGCAGCCTTGATCGCGCTCAAAGCCTCTTCCCCTTTGGAGGCATCGGGACCACCCGCCTGCGCCATATCAGGACGGCCGCCGCCGCCCTTACCACCCAGCGCTTCTGATCCGATCCGCACCAGGTCAACCGCACTGTGCTTATCCGTCAGGTCACCTGTGACACTGACCACGATGGATGCTTTTCCATCATTAGCCGCAATCAGGACAATCACGCCGCTTTTCAGGCTTTTCTTGATCTCGTCCGCCATGGGTTTCAGGTCTTTTGGTGGTACGTCACTTAAAAGACGGGAGGCAAATTCAATATCACCAACCTTTTCAGCTGCCTGCTCGGAACCACCACCGCCGGTTGCCAGTTTCTTGCGGGTTTCTTTAAGTTCCTTTTCAAGGCGTTTGCGTTCGTCCAGCAAGCCTCCAATTCGGACGGAAAGCTCAGAAGGTGCAGATTTAAGGGCACCTGCGGCATCGCTCAGGATCTGCTCCCGTTCGTTCACATAATCGAGGGCCGCGGCGCCTGCCACAGCCTCAATCCGGCGAACACCGGCAGCAAGGCCGCCTTCACTGACAATTTTCACAAAGCCGATATCGCCGGTCCGCCTGACATGGGTTCCGCCGCAAAGCTCTGTAGAATAATGGCGACCAGCGCCTTTATTCACATCCAGCCCGCCCATGGAGACAACACGGACCTCATCACCATATTTCTCGCCAAACAGGGCCATTGCCCCTGCCTTGATGGCTTCATCAGGGGTTGTCAGATGCACTTCTACATCCGCATTCACGCGGATATGATCATTTACATCTTTCTCAACCTGTTTAAGTTCTTCGCCCGTAACCGGCTTTGGATGGGCAATGTCAAAGCGCAAGCGATCTTCTGCAACCAGGGAACCTTTCTGCGTGACATGATCCCCAAGACGCTGACGCAGCGCTTCATGCAGCAAATGGGTAGCCGAATGATGCGCACGCAAGCGTTCCCTGCGATTGCTATTCACATGTGTCTCAACCACATCGCCGGTTTTGATAGAACCCGCTTCAACCCTACCGATATGGATAAACAGGTTTTCTTTTTTCTGCGTATCCCGAACCGTAATTTTAAGGCCGCTCTCCGCGATCAGCTCACCGGTATCGCCTTCCTGGCCACCGGATTCCCCGTAAAAAGACGTCTGGTTCAGAACAACCATCACCTCGTCCCCGGTTTTGGCGTCAGTCACTTCTTCGCCGTCAATAAGAACAGCCTGAACCTGCCCTTCGGCTTTCTCTGTCTGATAGCCCAGGAACTCTGTCGCACCGTTCTTTTCATGCAGGTCATACCAGACCTGCTCCGTTGCCGCATCACCGGAGCCGGACCAGGCCGCACGGGCGGCTGCTTTCTGCTGCTCCATCGCGGTATCAAACCCGCTTTCATCCAGTTCCCGTTCCTGACCGCGAAGAATATCTTTCGTCAGATCGAGCGGAAAGCCATAGGTATCATAAAGCTTGAAAGCCACATCACCCGGCAGAGCGTCTCCTGCGCCAAGTTTACCGGTCGCCTCTTCCAGTAGCTTCAAGCCACGTCCCAGGGTTTCCTTGAAACGGGTTTCTTCAAGCTTCAGGGTTTCCGTGATCAAAGACTGTGCACGCTCCAGTTCTGGAAAGGCTGTCCCCATTTCTTCAACCAGGGCCGGCACCAGCTTGTAAACCATCGGATCTTTCGCGCCCAGCAGATGGGCATGACGCATGGCACGGCGCATAATCCGGCGCAATACATAACCGCGCCCTTCATTGGAGGGCAAAACACCATCAGCAATCAGGAAAGAAGAAGACCGCAAATGATCGGCAATCACCCGGTGAGAGACGGCCATATCGCCATCGGACGCAACATTCGAGACATCGGCTGACGCCAGAATAATCTTCTGCATCATGTCGATATCATAATTGTCATGCTTGCCCTGCAAGACCGCGGCCAGACGCTCAAGTCCCATGCCGGTATCAATGGAAGGTTTTGGAAGATTGACCCGGTTTCCTTCAGAAAGTTGATCAAACTGCATGAAAACCAGATTCCAGATTTCGACAAATCGATCCCCATCCTCTTCAGGAGAGCCTGGAGGACCACCCCAGATATGATCGCCATGATCATAAAAAATCTCTGAACAAGGGCCACAAGGACCCGTATCGCCAGCAGCCCAGAAGTTATCTGATGTCGCAATACGGATAATTTTCTCATCCTTGAGACCGGCGATCTTTTTCCAAAGATCAGCGGCTTCATCATCGTCATGATAAACCGTTACCAGCAGCTTTTCCTGAGGCAGGCCATATTCTTTTGTCAGCAGGTTCCAGGCAAGTTCAATAGCGTTTTCCTTGAAATAATCCCCAAAGGAAAAATTTCCCAGCATTTCAAAGAAGGTGTGGTGACGGGCTGTATAGCCAACATTTTCAAGGTCATTATGCTTGCCGCCTGCGCGGACGCATTTTTGTGAGGATGCCGCACGCGTATAGGGGCGTTTTTCCTGACCGGTAAAAACATTTTTAAACTGCACCATGCCCGCGGCCGTGAACAGCAAAGTCGGATCATTTTGTGGCACAAGCGGCGAACTTGGCACAATTTCGTGACCGTTTTTGGCGTAATAATCCAAAAAGGCCGAACGAATTTCTTTTGCTGTCGTCATTTTTCAAACTCCGTCTCCTATGCAGGAGACCTTAGCTCTTCACTGTTAAATCTGTTCATCACCGGTTTTACGGGTAGCCTTGCCTTTTACCGTGCAGGCTGCGTCCTGTCCAGACGGATAGCGCCTAAAGGCTGGCAATATCAGTATATTCCTGTTATGGAGAGGGCAACAGGCAATAAACAAGAACGAATAACAATATTTGGGCCGACGCGCTTAAGTTTAAAGACGGAAAATCTCGTGACATTTATCGACAAGGATCCAGCCGCCGCTATAGATCAAATCCAGAAAGGGTTTGAAAAATCCGGCTATATCTGCGACCGGCATATCGCCACCTCTATCTATCTTTCCCAGAAACTGGATAAACCCATCCTTGTCGAAGGCCCTCCTGGTGTTGGTAAAACCGAACTTGCCAAAGCCACATCGGAGTTTCTGGGGGCCGATCTGATCCGCCTTCAATGTTATGAAGGGCTGGACGAATCCAAGGCGCTTTATGAATGGAAATATGGCAAGCAGCTTCTTTATACCCAGATCCTGAAGGAAAAGCTGGGCGATCTGCTTGAGGATGCGCAAGGCCTGAACGCGTCCATGGAAAAGCTTCACCAGTTTGGCGATCATTTCTTTTCAGAACAGTTTCTGGAAGCTCGCCCGCTTCTTCAGGCCCTGAAATCCGAAAAACAGGTCGTTCTGCTGATTGATGAAATCGACAAATCCGATCATGAATTCGAAGCATACCTGCTCGAAATTCTATCTGATTATCAGATTACCGTTCCCGAAATTGGAACCGTGAAAGCGAAGACCAAACCTGTCGTCTTCCTGACCAGCAACAACAGCCGTGAAATGGGGGATGCCCTGAAACGGCGTTGCCTGCATCTTTACATCCCGTTCCCCGATAGTGACCGGGAACGCCAGATTATCCAGGCACGTGTTCCTGAACTGACCGAAGGGCTGCGTAACCAGCTTGTCTCTTTTGTTCAGCAGCTTCGTGCACAGGACCTTAAAAAACTACCAGCGGTCAGTGAAACCATTGACTGGGCGCGCACCCTGCTCCTGCTTCATACGGAAGAGCTGGATACAGAGCTTGTGCGCAATACCTTGAATATGCTGCTGAAATTCGAAGACGATATCGACAATATCGATAGTGAAGTTCCAAAGCTTGTTCTTGAAGCCAGGAAAGCAAACAGATAATGGATCGCCCCCTCGCCGAATTTGTGGATATGCTGCGCTATGCGGACGTACCCGTGTCCATTGGCGAGGTGCTGGATGCGGGGCGGACGATTGAGCTTCTTGGCTATGAAGATCGCGGCCTCCTGAAAGCGGCCCTTTCCCAGGTCATGGCAAAAACCATGGACGAAATGGAAAGCTTCGATAAATGCTTTGATGAGTTTTTTACCAGCGACGTCAATCTCGACCTTCAGGAAAATAATCCAGGGCAACTCAGCGAGGATGAAGAAGAAACCGATGGCTCCTCACCTCCTCCGTCCTCCCTTGACAATCTGCAAGATCAGGACGCCCGTCAGGAGAGCGGTAGCGGAGACGGCGAAGGCGGCGGCGGCGGTAGCCAGGAAGGCAGCCCGGCCGAACAAAGTGGCCAGGGTGGCGCTGATGGTGAAGCACAGTCCCTTCTTGAGATGCTGGAGCAGGGGGACCGTACCGGATTGACGTTGGCCATGAATGCCGCAGCAGATAGTGCCAATCTTTCCAATATTGTCCTGATGACCCAGCGAGGTCTTTTCTCCCGCCGGATCATGGAGGAAATGGGCCTGAACGAGGTCACCCAGGAGATAAACCAGCGCCGCAGGAACGGTAATGAAGACGGGGCAAATGATCTTTCAGGACGACTGGATATTCTCTTTGATGCTGTAAGGGATATGGTCGAACGCCAGCTTGCCCTTACCGCCGATGGAAAAAGCACCCAGTTTCGTCAGGATGTCCTGAAAAAAGTCAAGCTTTCCAATGTGGAAACCCGCGACTTCCGGCTAATGCGGGAAATGGTGCGCCGGATGGCAAAGCGCCTCACCGACATGAATTCCCGGGTCAAGAAGGTCAAGAACCGGGGGCATCTTGATATCCGCAAAACCATGCGCCGCAATGTCGCCTATGACGGCATCCTGTTTGAAACCCATTGGAAACAGAAGGAAAAGGATCGACCGAAAGTTCTGGCGGTCTGTGATGTGAGTGGCTCTGTCGCCTCGGTTGCCCGTTTTCTGCTTCTCTTTCTTTACAGCATGAACGAAGTGCTTCCCAAAGTCCGCTCCTTCGCCTTTTCTGGCACCCTTGGCGAAATCACAGATATGTTTGACCGATATGGCCCTGAAGAAGCCGTTCCCATGGCGATTGAGAAATTCGGCGGTCGTTCCACGGACTATGGTCGCGCCATGGAAGATTTCAAGGATCTGGTTTTCGACGAAATCGACAACCGGACGACAGTGATTATTCTGGGAGATGGGCGGTCTAACGGCTCGGATCCAAGATCTGACATTTTGAAAGAGATAAAGACCCGCGCCAAACGCGTTATCTGGCTCAACCCGGAACGAAAATCTGTTTGGGGCACCGGGGACTCGGAAATGCCGAGGATCACACCATATTGTACAAAGGCGGAGGTGTGCAATTCCCTGGTCAAACTGGAACTGGTGATACGGGATCTTTTAAAAACCTCCTCCTGACGGAAGGAGTTTTCGATGCCTGGTGCTACAGTTATTCTGCTCTCAAGCCTGCTCGCTACATCAAACCCTGTTTTGACAGAAGAATTTGGCGTGGGGAGTAACTTTATGGCAGAAACGCAAGCCCCTCAACTGACCGTTAAAAGAAACTTCTACTATTCGGGCAAATCTGAAGGATTTCTACCGCCTCTCACACAAAGAAATTCTTCTCTTACGCGCAGTATCGGAAACAGCCGTTTTGGCCCTCCCACTTTCTCACGCGGCTCAACCCTGCCGCCAAGACAAACGAACCCTTTTCCTTCTGCTCCCTCGCGATTTTCACGTCCCTCTTTTTCCGCTCGCTGAAAAAGCAAACTTTCCACTGTCTCTTTGAAGGCAACAATGCTAACAAATCTATCGGGCAGCGCAGATAAGTAAAAAACCAAAGGATTGAGCCCAGCATATGTTTGAGAGTGTTGATGTCCCTCTTCTTGCAGGGCTGATTGCGACCCTGATCGCCACTGGAATTTTTGCAGGTATTCTTGCCGGCCTTTTAGGGGTTGGCGGCGGAATTGTGATTGTTCCGGTTCTCTTTCATCTGCTCGTCTTTTTTGATGTCGGTGATGATATCCGCATGCATGTGGCGGTTGGAACCTCCCTTGCAACCATCATTCTGACCTCCATTTCCTCTGCCCGCTCTCATCACAAGAAAGGGGCCATTGACTGGCCTCTGTTGAAAAGATGGGGACCGGCGATTTTTGTTGGCGTTCTCGGCGGTACATGGGCCGCAGGCATCTCGGACGCTGCCGTTCTTACGCTGGTCTTTGCGATTCTTGCCCTGTTGGTTGCCGCCAATATGGCTTTTCGCCCCGAAGATGTACATCTCTCCGACAAACTGCCCGGCGGCCCTTTTAAAGAAGCCATGGGCCTCTTTATCGGCTGGTTCTCCGCCATGATGGGGATAGGCGGCGGCACCTTTACGGTTCCGATCCTCACTCTGTTTAACTATCCGATCAGAAAGGCGGTCGGAACAGCCTCTGCCATCGGGCTTATTATCGCTATCCCGGGGACCATCGGCTTTCTGATTTCCGGCTTCACTGTCCAGGACCTGCCACCTGGCAATCTGGGTTATGTGAATATTCTGGGATTTGTGGCCATCGTCCCCATGACCATTCTGTTTGCCCCGTATGGCGCACATCTTGCCCATACGATAAATACCGGCCTGCTCAAGAAACTCTTTGCTCTCTTCCTGTTCGTGACATCGATCAGAATGTTCTATGATGTCCTCTGAAAGGGAGGATAATAAGACGTGGATGACCGGTTAGAAGCAGCGCTGCCTTATATTGCCAGTGATCTGGACTGGGTTATCAATTCCCCGCCCCTGCTCAACGCAACGTCACAACCGGATCTCGCTTCCCTGCCACAAAGCCGGGATCTCGTTCAGCATGCAAAAGACGACCCCTCTTCGCTTTTGGCAGATTTTCAATCTATCAAACGCCATACGCTGGGCACCTATTTTGAAACCCTTGTCTTTTACTGGCTCTCAAACCTGCCTGATCTTCAGATTATCGAAAAGAACCTGCAGATCCGGGACGAAAAACGCACGATCGGTGAGCTTGATGTACTTTTCAGATATCAGGGAAAACCCTACCACTGGGAACTTGCAGTAAAATATTATGCTCTTGTTGGTGATAGCCAGGTTGAACGGGACTGGGTGGGTCCCCTTAAAAAAGATACTCTGGGCAGAAAACTGACCCGCCTTTTTGATCACCAGATCCCGCTTGTCCGTCATGCGAAAGTAAGCGCACTCTTTTCGGGTGAAGAAAACGAAACACTCACGTCTCATCCTTTTGTTAAAGGCGTTCTATTCTCTCCTTTACTCGGCGGAAAAACAAGTCTGCCTGAGCGCGTCTCCCCTTCATGCCAGCAGGGAAAATGGCTGGAACTGGATCAGCTCCGGTCAGAAAAAGCCGAAGCTGGATTGAAGGATTTCACTCTCTTTTGTAATAAAGAAAAGCCTCGCTGGTTCAGCCAGGTGCTGCAAAGCGATTGGCAGTCACTTATCGCGCCTGAGGCGCTTCATATCCATGCAAAAGAAAAGCTGCTGGAAAGCCGGATCCCGCAGCTTTATTTATTATCCTCACCCTCAATTGAGGCGCCCCTTCAGCTTTTTATCATGCCAAACGGCTGGAAATCGGAAGGTCAACTATCCTCTGTTTCCTAGGAGATTGATCATCGCCACCCCGCAAATGGCTGCAAGCAATCCAATACCCATGACCGGTGTAATGGTTTCTCCCAGAATCAGAACACCTAGCATCACACCGATACCGACACGTAAATAGGCCTGACTGGCAACACCGAGAGACCCCAGTGTATTGATCAACCTGAAATAAAGCAGAAGAGCAAAACCGGTTCCCAATACACCCAGAACCGAGACAGCCAGCAGCGAGGTCAGGGACGGCTCAAGTGTCCAGGGTTTATCTATTACCAGACTAATGGGAACCAGACAGACGGAGGCCAGCATCATTGTGCTTGCCGCTGTAATCAAGGGCGATAGATTTGAAAATCTTTTCCCGTGGATTGCAGCTGATGCATAAAGCATGGCGCCGAAAATGACGGCAATCTGCGCCCACACCACTTGCCCAAATCCTTCAAGTGCATCAACACCGACAATCAGAATAACACCGCCAAGCCCCAGGGTTGCACCGATGAGTTTATAGATATTCAGGCTCTCATGACGCGTGACAAAAAGGGTGAAAAAGAAAACAAAAATCGGTGATGTCGAATTCAATACCGTCGCCAGACTGCTGTCCACATATTGCTGTCCCCATGCGAGAACCGTCCAGGCGCCACTCGCCGTTAGGAAAGACTGCAAAAGCAGGCGCTTCCATATCGTCTTATCACTTGGAAATTTCTGTCCCGTCATAAAAACGAC
>JAKSCD010000410.1 GCA_022360775.1 Sneathiellales bacterium
CGGCATGGTGGTTCTGGCGACGGTTATCGGTATGGCGCTGGGGGGCTGGCTTTCGGGCCTGATCTATGACCTTACCCTGTCCTATCAGGCGGCTTTCCTCAACGGAATTGGCTGGAATTTGCTGAATATTTCCATAATGGTCTTTATTCTGTGGCGCAGCCGGTCTTTGATGCCAGCCTAAAAGCGGGCGGCATCACAAACACTCGCATCATTATTTTACAAATATTTCAAATAATATATATTGTTTTATGAAAATAATCTAATTCACAATATATATATGGACAAACAAACTCCCCAACTCGGCTATTTTATTCTCGGATTTATTCTTGCCGGGACCGGGGCTGTTCTGTCAATTCTGCTCTATATGGATCTGGTTTCATCAGAGTTTATTTTCGGTTTAACCGGAATTTTTGTGCTCCTTGCCGGTTTGGTTTGGTATTTCACCAAACCCCATGTGAAAGCCGGCAATACGCGGGAAGGCCATCAGGCTGTCAGTGAACTGGCCGCCCTTTTCGATACGGCAGTCGATTCCATTATCTATATTGATCCGAAAGGGGATATCAGGCGCTTTAACAAAGCCGCAGAAGGCGTCTTCGGTTATCAAAAAGAAGAAGTCCTTGGTAAAAATGTGAAGCTTCTTATGCCGGATCATTATGCCGATCAACATGATAAATTCCTGTCCGACTATCAACTGACCGGGCAAAAGAAGATTATCGGTATTGGCAGAACTGTTATCGGCTTGCGCAAAAACGGGACCCAGTTTCCCATGGATTTAAGTGTGGGAGAACTTCCCCCGCCCATCAATGGTTATGTGGGCATTATCCGGGATGTTTCAGAACGGGTTGAATCAGAAAGCCGGTTGCTAAATCATGCTCGCGATCTTGCCAGGTCAAATGAAGACCTCGCGCAATTTGCCTATATCGCCTCTCATGACCTGAAAGCGCCGCTAAGGGCAATTGATAATCTGGCGGGCTGGATTGACGAGAAGGTCGGACAGTTTATGGATGAGGAATGTCAGGAATATATGCAGCTTCTGCGCAGCCGCGTAAACAGGCTTGATCAACTCCTCTCCAGTCTCCTGGAATATTCCCGGATCGGGCAGCAGGAACAAAATCACGAAACGCTGTCCCTGAACAGCATTATTAAAAATGTTATCGACCTGATGGATGTGGAGCAGTTCTCCATCGAAATGGATGATTTTCCGGACATCTTTGCATCAAAAACAGAAATAGAAATCCTGTTCAGGAACCTGATCGGCAATTCCATAAAACATCACGACCGGAATGAAGGCAGAATTCGCGTGGCCTATAATCGGCGTGAACAGCATCATGAATTTTCAGTTCATGACAATGGTCCGGGTATCCCGCCCGACATGAGCTCGAAAATCTTCACCATGTTCCAGACCCTGCAGCCGCGCGACACTGTAGAGGGCAGCGGTATGGGTCTGGCTTTCGTCAAGAAAATCACGGAACGTAATAATGCCTCTGTTCTCGTGGGTGACTCCTGCTTCGATCGGGGTGCTGCGATAATCATCCGTTGGCCATCAAAAAAGGGAGAGGCAAATGAAATACAAAGAAGTCACGTTGCTGCTGGTGGAGGATGACGAGATTGATGTCATGGCAACAAAAAAAGCGCTTAAAGACTTGCGGATAGGAAACCCGATCCATCTGGCCAAAAACGGACTGGAAGCCCTCGAGGCCATGCGCGGGGAAAATGGCGTAGAAAAAATCCCAACCCCCTATATCGTCTTGCTGGATCTCAATATGCCCAAAATGGGCGGACTGGAATTTCTGGATATCATCCGCAACGATCAGGACCTGAAAAGCACCATTGTTTTTGTCATGACAACATCAGAGGCTGAATCTGATATCTGGGCAGCGTATGACAAAAACATCGCGGGCTATATCGTCAAAAGCAATACCGGAGACAGTTTTAACGCCGCCATGGAAATGCTTGAACATTACTGGAAGATTGTCGAGATACCGGCTGACGGGCAAAAAACGGCATTTTATAATTAGAATTTTAATAAATTAGAAATAAACACTTTATTTACCATTGCTACCTATCATCGAATTTGATCTTAAGAATAATATTCACCAAACCCGCACGCCCCGATGGATTGCATGAAAATTCTGATTATTGATGATGACGAGGTTGATTACCTGACGACAAACCGCAAGCTTAAGCGGGCTTTTCGGTCTGAACTTCTTGAAATTGACTGGCTGCAGGACGCCCGTAAAATCAATTACCCTTCCCTGTTTAAAGACTATGATGTCTGTCTCATTGATCAAAATCTTGGATCTATTCAGGGTCTCAACGTCATCCAGAATATGCACCGCGCCGGATGTATGTGCCCCATGATCCTTCTCACCGGAAGCATGAGTGAGAAAACAGATCATCAGGCCTCTGAATTTGGCGCAACCGATTTTCTTTTAAAAAAGGATATCACGGCGACATTATTGAACCGCTCCATTCGTTTTGCCATTGCACAGAAAAAGCATGAAAAAAAGCTGACCGAGCTCGCCTATACAGACGGGCTGACAGGTATAGCCAATCGCAAACGCCTGGATGAGTTTATGGAGAATGTGCTGACCTCTGCTTCCAGATCACAGACCGGTCTCGGTCTTGTTCTCATCGATCTGGATGATTTCAAGCTTGTGAATGACAGTTTTGGTCATCTTGTCGGAGATGACCTGCTCAAGCAGGTTGCCGAACGACTGAAAGCAGCTGTTCGCGAAACAGATCTTGTTGCCCGGCTTGGCGGGGATGAATTTGGCATTGGCCTCTGCCTGATGCGCGACGAGATGGATATTGAACCTGTGCTTGAGAAAATCAGGAATGTCTTCTCAAGTCCCTTCCAGCTCGGAACAACCCAGATCAACTGCACCGCCAGTATCGGTGCCATCTCACGCCCTTTGAAAAATTCCCTTACCTTTCCGGAACTTTTCCGGCGTGCGGACCTGTCTCTTTACAGCGCAAAATTCAAGGGCAAGAACAGTGTCCAGCTTTATCCAAGAAGCGATAATGGCGCGCGCCAGAAAACCGCCCGCCTGCCGTCGCGGATCCAGCGTGCATTGAAAAAACAGGAATTTCACGTTTTTTACCAGCCAAAGATTGATCTGCTGGACCAGACCGTATGTGGTACCGAAGCTCTTATCCGTTGGCTCCCTGAAGAAGGGCTTCCTATTTTGCCGGCTGACTTCATCCCGGCAGCCGAGCTTTCCGGTGATATCATGGAAATCGGCGCCTGGGTCCTTGAAACGGCCTGCGAGCAAGTGAGCCTTTGGCGCAACCATCTTAATCTTGTCCTTCCGGTTGCCGTCAATATGTCCCCTATTCAAATTGGCCGCACCGAAACGATAGATCTTATTCAGCATGTGCTTAAAAAATACGATATGCCGCCGAACCTGCTGGAAATTGAAATCACGGAAACAGCGTCTTTGCTCAATTCCAGGACTTTTATACAAAACCTGACTGCCATCAGTGATCTTGGTTGTAAAATCACCATTGATGATTTCGGTATTGGATATTCTTCCTTCCAGCGGTTTATGGATTTACCCATTTCTGCCCTGAAGATTGACCAGTCCTTCATTGCCGGGATTAATCATTCCGCCAAAGCCGATGCCATCTGCAAGGCGATAACGGTTCTGGCCCATAACCTCCAGCTTTCTGTCACTGCCGAAGGTGTTGAAACAGCAGCACAGCTTTCTGCCATTGAAGATCTGGATTGCCAGTTTGCCCAGGGGTTCTTTATCAAGGAGCCGGTCTCTTCAGAACAGTTTATCGACTGGCATAGCGCCTATCGCAGCAGCCTTTCTCCCCAAGCCTCCTCATACTTAAACTGACGGAACACACTTGGCCCACTGGAACACCGGTCTTCGTGATCGGTGTTCTTTTTTCTTGAAATGTTCCTCTTTTGTTCTATTTTAGAAGTTCAGGGAAATACGAACAGAACATTCCCTGGAACAAAGGGTGCATTTCATTATGGCAACATACAGGAAGCAGGATTTGAAGGCATTGCAGGAGACACTGATGTCTCTTGACCATCCTTCCTGCCCGGCTTCCCTGGCCTCGCCCTCGACCTCTCTTGGTCTTGACGCTCTGGATCAGGCTCTTCCCGGCGGGGGCCTGCCAGGAGGGGCACTCCACGAATTTGTTCCCAGAACCTATATGGATTTTCCGGCGGCCCTTGGTTTCGCCTGCAGTCTGTTACACCATCTCACCAAAGCACGCCGCCTTCCTGTGCTTTGGTGTAGCTTGGGGCAGGGACTGGATCACCCGCCCCTTCCTTTTCCTGCAGGTTTTAACGCTCTTGGTCTTGATCCGGACCAGCTTCTGCAAGTGGATGTGCGGGACGAGAAGGATATGCTCTGGGTTTTAGAAGAAGCCTTGTCTTCACCCGCCTGCCCCATCGTCATCGGAGCCTATACACAGCGGGAAAAACTGTATGATTTTACGGCGAGCCGACGTCTTTCCCTGCGGGCGGCCCGACATGGCGGCACCCTGCTTCTTATCCGTCATTACCTGGCCGACAAGCCTGCAGGCAGCCGCGGAACAACAGCCGCCCTGACACGCTGGTCCATTGGGGCACACCCCAGTCATCCGCTTTCCTTTTCAAATGCCCGAATGCCCGGCTTTGAAAATCCGCAATGGCAGGTTTCCCTGACCCGCAGTAAACGGGGGCGTCCTTCTGACTGGCAACTGGAGTGGGATCATGAGACGTTTTCTTTCCGTCTGGCTGCCTCGCTGGCCCATCGAACAGCGCTATCTGAGGCATCGCCAGCATATTCAGAACCTGCACGCCTTCACGCAATTCGTTGATGGACAGGAAGCCGCTCCTTTTGCCCTGATCAAGCAATCCGGCAATGCCATACGGGTGACGGCAGCAAACAGGGCAGCGGAAAAAGCAGGCGTTCATCCCGGTATATCGCTCACGGATGCACGCGCCCTTTCCCCTGAGTTACAAACAGAAAATGCTGTTCCGGAAGAAGAAGCAGAAACATTGACCAGCCTTGCTTTCTGGTGCCTGCGATTTAGCCCCATGGTCACAATACATATGCCAGACAGTCTTGCCCTTGATATTACCGGGTGCGCCCATCTGTTTGGCGGCGAA
>JAKSCD010000152.1 GCA_022360775.1 Sneathiellales bacterium
AAGGCCGCTTCCAGTTCAGCTTCGGAAACTTCACCTGGCTTTAATTCTTTCTCTTCTTCCGCGGCTTCTGCAGCCGGGGCGGCCTCATCTTCCGGACCTGGCGCTGCATTAAAGGCCGCTTCCAGTTCAGCTTCGGAGACTTCACCTGGTTTTAATTCTTTCTCTTCTTCTGCAACTTCAGGCTCTGGTGCTGGTTCAGGCTCTGCTGCAGCGGGTGCGGCTGCAGCCCCTCCTCCATATGCGACATCGTTCAAACGAGCGATCAGATCCGAGTCATCCCCTTCAGGCTCTTCTTCGGTCTGTTCCAGAACCTCAAGAACATCCTTGATGACATCCATTGCTTCGAGAATGATCGTGACAACGTCAGGTGTGACCGTCAGTTCCTTGTCCCGGATTTTACCAAGGACATTTTCCCCCGCATGGGCCACCGCTTCCAGTCTTGGCAAGCCGAGGAACCCGCAGGTTCCTTTAATCGTATGAACAAGCCTGAAGATGTTATCGATTTGACTGCCATCATCCGGATTTTGCTCAAGCGCAACCAAAGCCGCATCTACAATACCAATATTTTCGTTGGTTTCGGTTAAAAACTCGCTTAACAGATCATCCATGGTGTTGGTTTCTCCCTACATACTCGCAGGTACGCAAATGTTAAATTCATTGAACCCAATTTGCGACAGAATGATCTAAAGAGGTTAACAAGCAGTTACGGTTAACAACTCCAATACAAGAAAAATTCAACTTATCTAAAATTTTCCCAAACAGCACACCAATTAGCTGGAATATTCGCCGTTTACCTATTCTCCTTACCGTAGATAAATGTAAGAACCCGGCCTGAAAAGCCGGGTTCCTGAAATGTGATAAACGGTTTATTTTTAAGAGGATTTAGCGCTCAATACGACTTTCTCTTCCTCTATCGTCTCGATACTTACAGAAAATCCGTTATTCTCAGATAAAGCCATAACATATTGCGCACCGACATTCTGCGCCGTCAGTTCTTCTTCATTAAAACCGTCCAGAAGGGATCGTGTAATCTCTTCACGCAAACCCGCGCGCGCGCCTTCCGCAGTGAAATTTATGTGCCATCCACTATCTGTAACCTCGCCGGATACCGTCAGGTTTCCACCTCGCGGCAGAGCGCCGGAGGCGATGAGCACCATGTTACAGATAACTTTAATGGCATCTTTGGAAAGATTGTCTGCTCCTCCTACAGCATCCGGCCAGTCGAGAGAGACTTTACCGAAGCTCATAAATTCGCGGCAAAGCTGGCGACCATCCCGAACAGAGACTTCTGCGCCCATCCCACCTGCCAGTCCGAAAGCGAGCCGGTAAAACTGTAATCTTGCTGCAGCTTCACCTGCACTCTGGCTGACCAGGTCCATCGCCTGAACGCGCATATCTGCATTGCTTTCGTCCTGCAAGAGCTCAACACCATTGTTAATTGCGCCGACTGGACCAATCACGTCATGACAGAGTTTTGAACTCATAAGTGCGGCTAGTTTGAGATTTATCATTTTTTCCTCAGTTCAATGCGCCATAATCCCTTAAAAGAATGGAACAATTTTTGTCCAATTGGCAACAGTTTGATACACTCTGTTCTTAACAATCTATCGAGTGATGTAATAATGCTAGCGTTTTTCTCTCCAGGACAATATGTCCGTCATCCCCAAAAACCCGATTGGGGGATTGGTCAGGTCCAGTCTTCCGTTGCAGACCGGGTGACAGTGAATTTCGAACATGCTGGCAAACAACTGATCATTGCCAGTATTGTTGAGCTGGAAATTCTGAGCGAAGAGGATCTCCGTTCCCGGAGACCATAAGAGTAAAATTAAGGGACACCATTTATGGGCCGAGCAGCCTCCTTCCTGAAAACACCCAAGGCACCGGGTCAGGGAAAAAGACGAGCACGTTATCAGGCAAAGGGACGCCAGCCTGAATTCTCGCATCTTGAAAAAGTAAAAAGCATTTTAAAAGATGCGCCGAGAAGACGGGATTTACTGATTGAACATCTGCATGCCCTTCAGGATGCAACAGGCGCACTTGAAAAGGGAGATCTGGTTGCGCTGGCGGCGGAAATGAAGCTTTCCCTGGCCGAGGTTTATGAAGTTGCAACTTTCTATCATAACTTTGTTGTGACAGATGATGCGTCAACAGAACCCGAACTGACCATAAAGGTTTGTGATAGCCTTTCCTGTGAAATGGCTGGCTCTGCAAAACTGAAAGCGGACCTTGCACAAAAATACGGTCCTGAAATCCGCGTTACCCATGGCGCCTGTATGGGTCGATGTGATCAGGCACCTGTTGTCCGTATCAAGGATCATTACATTTCGCGCGCCGATTTATCCAAAACCGAAAAGGGGATTAAAGACGTCAAAAATGACTGGTCTGTTCCCGAGATCGATCATATTTCCTTTCAGGATTATCAGGATCAGGGGGGCTTTAAGGTTCTGACTGATCTTTATTCCGGCAAACAATCCGGAGAAAAAATTATTTCTTCTCTCAAGGAGAGTGGTCATCGGGGACTTGGCGGCGCAGGCTTTCCCCATGCCCTGAAAATTTCATCTGTCCTTTCCATTCCCGGTCCAAAGCTGATGGCTGTTAATGCGGATGAAAGCGAGCCCGGAACGTTTAAAGACCGCCACTACATGAACTCAAATCCTTTCCAGTTTCTGGAAGGAATGCTTATAGGCGCTGAGCTGGTGGAAGCGGAAGAGATCTATATTTTTCTCCGCGATGAATATCCTGATACGGCTAAAGCCCTTAAACAGGCAATTTCCGAAATATCCATTGCGGGCCTTGATAAAGGACGCACTGTTCATTTAAGACGTGGCGCAGGCGCCTATATCTGCGGAGAAGAAAGCGCCATGCTGGAAAGTATAGAAGGCAAGCGGGCACTTCCTCGCCACAAGCCTCCCTTCCCCGCTCATGTCGGTCTTTTTGGTAAACCGACCCTGATCAATAATGTGGAAACGCTCTATTGGCTTCCGGAAATTATTGCCAAGGGGCCAGACTGGTATTCTGAAGACGGCCGCCATGGCTCACAAGGCTTCAGAACCTTTTCCCTGTCCGGTCATGTCAACAAGCCCGGTGTCTATCTGACACCTGCTGGAATAACCGCACAGGAACTGATCGATGAATATGGCGGGGGCATGAAAGACGGACATATCTTCAAAGGTTATCTTCCAGGCGGGGCATCCGGTGGTATTCTACCTGCAAGCATGGCGGATATCCCGCTCGATTTTGGAAAGCTGGAACAATATGGCTGCTTTATCGGCTCCGCAGCCGTGATTGTCCTTTCCGATCAGGATGATCTAAAGGAAGTCGGCCGCAACCTTATGCACTTTTTCGAAGATGAAAGCTGCGGCCAGTGTACGCCTTGCCGGTCAGGAACCATCAAGGCTCTGGAATTGATGAAAGCTGATGAATGGGATCAGGATCTTCTCCTTGAGCTCAGTGATTGCATGCGTGATGCCTCCATTTGCGGCCTCGGTCAGGCAGCCCCTAACGGGCTTCTGTCGCTGATGAAGTTTTTCAAGGAGGATCTGGCATGAGCAACACCATCTCCTTTACCCTTGACGGTAAAACCGTCACGGCATCGGACGATCAATCCATTTGGGACGTCGCCAAGGAACAGGGCACAAAAATCCCCCATCTTTGCCATTCTGATCGTCCCGGCTTCAAGTCAGATGGAAATTGTCGGGCTTGTATGGTCGAGATCGAAGGCGAACGTGTCCTGGCGGCAAGCTGTATTCGCAAACCGGCAGAAGGCATGGTGGTTCACTCCGCCAATGAGCGGGCAAGAAAGGCCCAAAAAATGGTGGTTGAGCTTCTGGCAGCCGATCAGCCGGATCGCTCTTTGACCCATGATCCGAACAGTCATTTCTGGGATATGGCAGACCTGAACGGAGTTGAGAGCAGCCGCTTTCAGCCTGATGAAAAACCCGCCTGCGATCTCAGCCATCCTGCCATGGACGTTAATCTGGATGCCTGTATCAACTGCAATCTTTGTGTTCGTGCATGCCGGGATGTGCAGGTGAATGACGTGATCGGTATGGCAGGACGCGGTGCACAATCGAAGATCGTCTTTGATTTTGATGATCCCATGGGAACCAGTTCCTGTGTGGCCTGCGGCGAATGTGTTCAGGCCTGCCCAACCGGCGCCTTGATGGAGAAATCACTGATCGGTGGCATTGAAACCGACCGGGAGGTGAAAAGTGTCTGTCCCTTCTGCGGCGTTGGCTGTCAGCTGACCTACAAGATTAGGGACGATAAAATCATTGCCGTTGAAGGACGGGATGGTCCAGCCAACGAAGAGCGTCTTTGCGTCAAGGGACGTTTCGGCTTTGATTATATTCATAATCCCGAACGCCTTACCAAACCCTTGATCCGAAAAGACGACATCGCAAAATCTGATGTGGATGGACTGGACCCTGCCAATCCTTATACGCATTTTCGGGAAGCGAGCTGGGAGGAGGCCCTTGATTATGCGGCATCGGGCCTGAAAAAAGTCAAAGAGCGCCTTGGTCCATCCGGGCTGGCCGGTTTTGGGTCTGCCAAAGGTTCAAATGAGGAAGCTTATCTGTTCCAGAAACTGGTGCGCACTGGCTTTGGAACCAATAATGTGGATCATTGCACTAGGCTTTGTCACGCTTCTTCCGTTGCAGCCTTGCTTGAAACTGTCGGATCCGGTGCTGTTTCTGCTCCCTTTAATGAAGCTGAAAATTCGGATGTGATTGTGGTCATCGGCTCGAACCCTTCGGTCAACCATCCGGTCGCTGCCACTTTTTTCAAGAATGCCGTTAAAAAAGGCGCCAAGCTGATTATCATTGATCCGCGAAGTCAATCCTTGTCCCGGCACGCGACCTATCTTTTGCAGGAACGGCCAGGATCAGATGTTGCGCTTCTGAATTCCATCATGCATGTGATCGTCGAGGAAGATCTAACTGATAAAACCTATATCAAAAATCACACAGAAGATTTCGAAGCGCTGAAATCCCATTTGACGGATTTCAGCCCGGAGAAAATGCAGGAGCATACCAATGTGCCTGCCGATGACGTGCGCGCTGTCGCCCGGCTTTACGCACAGGCTAAATCGGCGATCATCTTCTGGGGGATGGGGATCAGTCAGCATGTTCATGGAACCGACAATTCCCGTTGTCTCATTTCTCTCGCTCTGATGACCGGACAGGTTGGACGGCCGGGGACAGGCCTGCATCCGTTACGGGGGCAGAATAATGTGCAGGGTGCGTCGGATGTTGCACTCATTCCGATGTTCCTGCCGGATTATCAACCTGTGGAAGATGACAGCATACGGGAAAAATTCGAAGATTTCTGGGACGCCAAGATTGATCCAAATCGTGGCCTGACAGTGGTTGAAATCACCGAAGCGATCCACAAGCAGGAAATCAAGGGCATGTATATTATGGGCGAAAACCCGGCGATGTCGGACCCCAACGTAACCCACGCCCGTGAAGCTTTATCCATGCTGGATATGCTGGTGGTGCAGGATTTGTTTGTTACGGAAACTGCAGCCTATGCCGATGTGATCCTTCCTGCGTCCGCCTGGCCTGAAAAAGACGGAACCGTTACCAACACGAACCGTCAGGTTCAGATGGGCCGTGCGGCGGTTCCGCTTCCGGGCGATGCAAGACAGGATTTCTGGATCATTCAGGAAATGGCAAAACGACTGGGGCTTAATTGGAATTACCAGCATCCCAAAGAGGTTTTCTCTGAGCTGACACAAGTGATGGACAGCATCAGGGGGCTCAGCTGGGACAGGCTTGATGAAGAAGAAGCAGTAACCTACCCTTGTGCATCCCCTGAAGATCCTGGACAACCCATTATCTTCACCGATCAGTTCCCGACCGAAACAGGACGAGGTAAATTTGTACCTGCAAGCCTCATTTCACCGGATGAAGTTCCCGATAAGGAATTTCCTGTGGTTTTGACAACCGGACGGCTATTGGAGCATTGGCATACCGGATCCATGACCCGGCGCGCCACCGTTCTGGATGCGGTTGAGCCCGAACCCGTCGTGCAAATGCCGCCAGCGATGTTTGAGCAACTGGGTATTCAGGCTGGTGATATGGTCCGGGTTTCCTCTCGCCGGGGGAGCCTTGATATTCGTGCGCGGCTTGATGGTGCTGTTCAGTCCGGCATGATTTTCATTCCCTTCTGTTACGCTGAAGCAGCTGCTAACGTCTTGACCAATGACGCTCTTGATCCATATGGAAAAATTGCTGAAGTGAAATTCTGTGCTGTGAAGGTTGAAAAAGCTGCATGAGTAAAAAAGTGATCGGTATCCTGCGGACCGGCTATATCGGTGGCCCGCTGGGGGAAGCACATGGTGAATTCCCGGAAATGTTCATTGAAATGATCGGAACAGAGGATTTCGACTATCGGACTTATAATGTGATCGATGGTGAATTTCCGGCTGCAGCCGAAGACTGTGATGGCTGGATTGTCACCGGCTCCAAACATGGGGCCTATGAAGATCATCCCTGGATCCCACCCCTTGAAGAGTTTATCCGAAAACTGGTCGCAAGCCAGCAACCGACGGTCGGGATCTGCTTTGGCCACCAGATTATGGCGCAGGCCATGGGCGGAACCGTTGAAAAACTTGACGGTGGCTGGGGGATTGGCCCACAAACCTACACAGAGAAAGACACCGGAAAAGAAGTGACGCTGCTTGCCTTCCATCAGGATCAGGTCATCACTCCGCCTCCCGGAGTTGACATCACCCACAGTTCAGAATTCTGCGTTCATGCAGGTCTCAGATATTCTGAAACCTGTTTCTCGCTGCAACCTCATCCGGAACATACAAGAAGTTTTGTCAAAGACCTGATTGATGAACGTCGGGGCAGTATTATCCCTGAAGATGTTTCTGATCGAGCGCTTTCGCTTCTGAATGATGCAAATGACCAAAGTGAATATGGTCGCCGGATTCATGACGCCCTGAAAGGGTAAACCTTACCGGGCAGCATTTTTTTGCTCCCGGTAGAACGTATAGATCCCCATGGCAACGACAATAGCACTGCCAACCATCGTCCATGTATCCGGAAAATCACCAAACATAAAGATCCCAAGGGCCATCGACCAGAGCAGGATCGTATAGCGAAACGGGGAAACAAAGGCGATTTCTCCGACCCTGACCGAGGATACACTCAGCACATATGCAAAGACGACAAACAACGAGGCAGCAAACAGAATAGATGTGTTTTGAACGGTGAGCGGCGTCCAGTCCTGAAAAGGAAGAAGCAGAGCCGTCACGATCATGATCACCAGAGATGTCAAAAACGAGACAAAGGATGACGGAATGGAGCCTGAAATTCGCCGCGTTGACAGATCCCGAAGCACAATAAAGAGGATCGCACCAAGGGCGTAAAAGGAATAACTGTTAAAGCCCTCCGATCCTGGCCTTACAATGATCATGACGCCGGCAAATCCGATCAGGATAGCGCCATACCGGCGCCAGCCAACTGTTTCCCCTAGAAACAAAGCTGCCCCAAGTGTTACTGCAAGCGGGAGGGATTGCAAAATCGCTGTGGCATTTGCAAGGGGCATATTGAAAATCGCGGTGAGAAAAAAGAAAGCGCCAAAGACCTCCCCGGTCACCCTTAAGGCAATCAGTTTCCTGTCTCTACCCTGAATGGAAACCTTGAAAGCCCCTTTATACCAGGCGAAACCGCCGATCAGGAGAGTGGTAAAGATAGATCTCACAAAGATCGCCTGAACCAGAGAGAAATGCTCTGATCCCAGTTTCATCAATGCATCATTGATCCCGAATGCCGCCATGCAGACGGTCATGTAAAAAGCGCCCTGGATATTTTCTGATTTTTTTTCTGTCATAAATTATTAGTCGTTGAGAACGCGTGAAAGTGCAAATGGTTTTTATGCAAGCAATTGACCCGGGCGCAGAAGGATCTTTAAAATCATGAGCCAACCCGATGGAGCAAAATCCCGATGTCCCTTTCAACCATAGCCTTTGATGCTGATGATACCTTATGGTCCAACGAACATATCTTTCATCTGACAGAAGAACGCTTTCGCGGCCTGCTCTCAAGTCACACAGATATCAGTACCTTGTCAAACAGCCTTCTGGAAACGGAGCGGCGTAATCTCGGCTATTATGGATACGGGATCAAAGGCTTTACCCTTTCCATGATCGAAACGGCAATAGAGGTTACAGGCGGACAGATACCGGCCAGCGATATTCAGGAGATTATCCATGCGGGGCGGGAAATGCAGGACCATCCAACAGCTCCCTTCCCTCATGTAGAAGAGGTTTTGAAATCCTTGAAAGGGAAATATCGCCTTCTGGTGATCACCAAGGGGGATCTATTTGACCAGGAACGCAAAATCGCCCAGTCCGGTCTTGGTGATTATTTTGATGGCGTAGAGATTGTCAGCGAAAAAACGGCTGATACTTACAAGACAATTTTTCAGTCCTACGGAGATGGCCCGGAGCGCAGCATGATGATCGGAAATTCGCTGAAATCTGACATTCATCCTGCACTCGATGCTGGTGCTTACGGCGTTCATATTCCTCATGATCTCACCTGGGCGATGGAACATGCAGAGAAGCCCGAAAATACTGATCGTTTCTACCAGTTAAAATCGATCAATGAACTATCCGGGCTTCTGGACATACTTGACTAGCTATCAGCGTTTCGCTGTCACTTCAATTTCAATCTTCATTTTGGGATCCAGGAGCCCCGCCTCAAGCATGGTGGCCGCAGGACGGGCGACTGAAAAAGCGTCCCGTAATGTCGGCCAGCAGGCTTCAAAATCGTGCCGGTCAGGCAGCAGATAATGAACCCTCACCACCTTATCCAGCGATGACCCCGCCTCTTCGAGAGCGGCCTTGATATTCTTGATGCACTGTGCCACCTGTTCTTCAATTGTTTCGGGCAAACTCATTGTTGAATAGTCATATCCGGTTGTGCCGGAGACAAAGACATAATGCTCATCCACGACAGCGCGTGAATAACCGATTTCCTGCTCAAAAGTAGATCCTGATGTAATATGCTTGACCATATTTCTCCCCATAGAAAAACCCGGGCAACGTTACATGCCCGGGTCCTTATAGCAGACAATAAAACTGTAATCAGGATTTTCGGATCATATTTATGATACCGGAAAAATCCGCCGCTTCTCCTTCACCTGAGACATAACTTTGATACAGATCGGACGCGGCTTTACCAAGGGCCGTTGAAGCGTCAAAGCCATCAGCTGCTTCCTGCGAAAGCATCAGGTCTTTCAGCATATTCTGCGCGGAAAAGCCTGGTTTATAGTCGTTATTCGCAGGCGATGCAGGAACAGGTCCCGGAACCGGGCAATAGCTTGTCAGTGACCAGCATTGTCCAGAAGCTGTTGAGGCAATGTCGAAAAGTGTCTGATGCTCGAGCCCCAGTTTTTCGCCAAGTACAAAAGCTTCGGAAACTGCGATCATGGAGATCCCGAGGATCATGTTGTTGCAGATCTTTGCAGCTTGACCGTTGCCGGAAGCACCCGTGTGAACAATATTCTGCCCCATAACTTCCAGGACAGGTTTTGCTGCTTCAAACGCACCGGCAGGGCCCCCGACCATAAAGGTCAGGGTACCGGCAGCGGCACCGCCGACGCCGCCGCTTACCGGGGCATCAACCATCATCATGCCAGCCGCAGCTGCAGCGGCCGAGACCTCCCGCGCTGTCGCAACGTCAATTGTCGAGCAATCGATAAAAAGCGTGCCTTCATCCGCGGCGGCAATCGCTCCGTCTGCACCGAGATAAACACCACGAACATGGTCTCCTTTCGGCAGCATGCTGACGACAATATTGACACCTTTGGCAGCATCTGTTGCGCTTGCGGCTGCTTCACCGCCTGCATCTGTGCAATTTTTGACAGCCGCTTCTGATAGATCGAAAACTTTTACTGAATGTCCGGCATTGAGCAGGTTAAGGGCCATTGGGCCGCCCATGTTACCAACACCGATAAATCCGATTTTTGCCATTATTTCCTCCTACAGACAAACGCCCCGGGGACAACCGGGGCGCTTTCTATCAAACTGATTATTTATGAGTTGGCATCACAAATTCGGCGCCGGCCTTGATTGAATCAGGCCAACGGGATGTTACAGTTTTTACTTTTGTATAGAAGCGTACACCTTCTGGACCATGCTGGTTATGATCACCAAAGGCAGAAGCTTTCCAGCCACCGAAGCTGTGGAAGGCAAGCGGGACAGGGATCGGAACATTCACACCAACCATGCCAACCTCAACATTGTTGGAGAACGCACGGGCCACGTCACCGTTACGGGTGAAGATGGAAGTCCCGTTGCCAAATTCATGCTTGTCGACCATATCGATCGCAGCATTGAAGTCCGGTGCACGAACCACAGAAAGGACCGGGCCGAAAATTTCCTCTTTATAGATACGCATATCGGTTTGAACATTGTCAAACAGACAACCGCCCAGATAGAAGCCATTTTCATAACCCTGCATTTTGAAGTCACGACCATCGACAACCAGATCCGCGCCTTCTTCAACACCCAGGTCAACATAGCCTTTGACTTTTGCCAGATGCTCAGCAGTTACAAGTGGGCCCATATCGCCATCAGCTGCACTTGGGCCAACTTTAAGACCACGAACACGAGGGGCCAGACGTTCAACAAGCTGGTCACCGGCATCACCGACAGCAACCGCAACCGAAATTGCCATGCAACGCTCGCCAGCAGAACCATATCCCGCACCAATCAAAGCGTCCGCTGCTTTATCCATATCTGCATCCGGCATGATCAGCATATGGTTCTTCGCACCGCCCATAGCCTGTACACGCTTACCTGCCGCTGCTGCGCGAGAGTAAACATATTTGGCAATCGGTGTAGAACCAACAAAGCTGATGGCCTTGACACGCTCGTCATCAAGCAATGTATCCACAGCAACCTTGTCACCATGAACAACATTAAGAACACCTTTTGGCGCGCCGGCTTCCAGCATCAGTTCACCAAGGCGAACAGGAAGGGAAGGGTCTTTTTCAGATGGCTTCAAAACAAAAGTATTACCGCAGGCAATAGCCACTGCAAACATCCACATGGGAACCATAGCCGGGAAGTTAAACGGTGTAATACCGGCCACAACACCAAGAGGCTTGCGCATGGAATACATGTCGATGCCGGAGGAAACATTGTCCGAAAACTCGCCTTTCAGCAGATGCGGAATGCCGCAGGCAAATTCAACAACTTCCAGACCACGAATGATAGAGCCCTTCGCATCGGAGTGAACCTTGCCGTGCTCCGAGGAGAGAAGTGCAGCCAGTTCTTCAATATTGGCTTCAACAAGCTCCTTGAACTTGAACATAACGCGGGCACGGGTAATCGGTGAAGTGGCCGCCCATTCAGGAAAAGCATCCAGCGAATTCTGAATGGCATTACCCACTTCCGCTTCTGTTGCCAGTGGTGTCTCACCGGACTGCTCACCTGTGCTTGGATTAAAAACCGGGCTGAACCGGCCAGACGTTCCAGCAACCAGCTTGCCACCTATGAAGTGTTTGATTTGTTCGGTCATGTGTTTCGCTCCCCGCGAGAGATTTCGATGCTTTAACTTTACATGGGTAAAAATGCAAAGTAATTAGATAACCTTGCACATACTATGTGTAATTATACACATACGGAGACTTGAGAATGTTCGACTGGAACGATATCCGCTTTTTCCTCGAACTCAGCCGCAAAGGGCGTTTGACCGAGGTTGCCAAATCCCTGAAGGTAGATCATACCACAGTTAGCCGCAGAATTTCATCCCTCGAAAAGCAACTGGACGCCAAGCTGTTTGAAAGCACAACACGAGGCTATGTTCTTACCCAGGCCGGGGAACGTCTCATGCCCCATGCCGAAGCCATGGAAAGTGCATCCGCAACCATTCAGGATCACGTGGGAGGAGAAAACCGAAATCTCACCGGTGTCGTCAGGCTGGGGGTGCCTGAAGGTTTTGGTAGCCAGTTCCTATCGCAGGACATGCCTCGCTTTCGAGAGCTCCATCCGGAAATTGAGCTGGAATTTGTCGCCAATGACCGGTTTGTCAGCCTTTCCAAAAGAGAAGCTGATCTTTCCATTACTCTGGAACGCCCAAGATCTGGAAGGCTCATTTCAAAAAAACTGACCGACTATAGTCTGCGGCTCTATGCCAGCCGGGAGTATCTTAAAACCCGTCCGGCCGTTCAAAGCATGGAGGATCTCAAAAACCATTCCTTTATCTCCTATATCGAGGAACTGGTACCCGATCCACAGATGCTGTACCTCACTGAATTTGTCAGCAATCCCAATGTTGTGTTGAAAAGTTCCAGCATTGTCTTTCAGTTTCAGGCGGCTCTCGCCGGCGCCGGCCTGAGCATCATGCATTGCTTTGTTGCCGATGATCATCCTGATCTTGTTTGTCTGCTGCCAGATGAAATAGAGGTTAAAAGGACGTTCTGGTTGAACACACCGGAGGACATTCACGACCTCGCACGAATCAAGGCAGTGACCCAGTTTCTGACAGAAACGGTTGAGAGAGAGCAAAAAAAGCTTCTGGGTCTTTCAAACAAGCGACATATTGCCTCATAAGCGGGTTTCCATTTTAAGTTCAGCCAATTTTGATATAGGTTTGGGGTGTGTAGAAGGAATAAATCCATGCTTCAAATTGCTGTAGAAAAAGTCTGCGATCTGATTATCAATTCTTTGGCACTGGATGCATCGCTGGAATCAGGCGGTGATGATTTTACTGAAATTCCCGACATTGATGACTCTCTGGAATTTGCCCCTCCCAAAGAAGATGGATATGACGATCTGAAACGGATCATCGAAAAACTGAATGAAGAGGAGCGGCAGCATTTAGTTGCCCTGGTCTGGGTCGGTCGCGGCACCTTTTCAGTGGAAGAATGGGAAGATGCACTGCAGGAAGCGTCAAACCTCAATGACGAGCATATTTCCGATTATCTGGTAAAGATTCCTCAACTTGGGGACTATCTGGAAGAAGGCCTTTCAGCGCTTGGTTATTCCTCAGAAGGATTTGAGACAGGCATTCGCTAACCTCGCTTTCCAGGAAGCATCTTTTCGGCATAGTCGAAATCTTCTGGCCGGTTGATATTGTAGAAGGGATCCCCTTCTTCTTCTGACCAGCGCACGCTGTTCAAACTATAACGTTCGGCAAAAACAAGGATTTTCCGAAGACCTTCTTCTTTTATCGCTCTTTCCAGTTCATCTTTCAAAGCAAACGGCCAAAGGGCGACAACCGGATGAATACGATCCATAGAATAGGCCATGACTATGGAATGAGGACTTGAAGACATGCGAGCGAGTAGCCGCTCGACAAGGTCTTCCGGGATAAAAGGGGCATCCGCAGGGACGCTCAGCATATGACTTGCTTTCTGCTCCTGATGTGAAAAATACTGAAGTCCTGTCAAGATACCGGCGAGCGGCCCCAAATGCCCGGAAAGGCCGTCTTTTCTGACCGGATAACGCATCCCTTCAAGATCGGAATTACTGTTGATCAGAATATCGCTTACCTGCGGCTCTATCGTATCCAGCACATGATCGAGAATGGTTTTACTTCCCAGCCGTTTCAGAAACTTGTCCCCTCCCCCCATGCGCCGGGACTGACCACCAGCAAGGACAAGACAAGGGACTTTTAAGCTGTTGCTCATTGGCCGGATTTCCTCTGGTGTTTCTTTTCTTCTTCCGGGACCTGATCCGGATCGGCATCATAATGAAGGCGGTTTTCACCAGACAGGCAGATAAATCTCTTACCTTTTGCCCGGCCAACCAGCGTCAATCCAGCTTCACGGGCCAGTGAAACGCCCCAGGCGGTAAACCCGCTTCTTGATATCAAAACAGGGATTTGCATTTGAACGGTTTTGATCACCATCTCGGATGTCAAACGACCCGTGGTATAAAAAATCTTGTTTTTCGCAGAAATACCGTGCTGCCACATATATCCGGCTATTTTGTCAATTGCGTTGTGACGCCCCACATCCTCCATATAGATCAGAGGTTTGTCCCCTTCACAAAGAACACATCCATGAATGGCACCCGTTTCAAGATAAAGAGAGGGCTGTGTGTTGATTTTGCGGGACAACGCATAAATCCAGGACGTTTTGAGGATTTGCTGCTCATCAAGATGGATATCCTCAAATTTCTCCATCAGGTCGCCAAAGGCCGTTCCTTGCGCACATCCTGACGTTTGCGTTTTTTTCCTGAGCTTTTCTTCAAAGTCAGTCTGTCTTTCTGTGCGAACAACAACGATACCTAGATCTTCGTCATAATCGATCCCGGTCACAGTGTCGTCGGTGCGCATCATATTTTGGTTAAGAAGGTAACCCAGCGCCAGGTAATCCGGATAATCACCGATGGTCATCATGGTGACGATCTCTTGCTTGTTGAGATATAATGTCAACGGTTTCTCAACTATGATCGGCAATTCAATCTCTTTACCCGCGTGATCGAGCCCGCTCATCCGTTCGCTCAAAGTCGGCGCCGTTGGATCCGGTTTGACCTCAAATTCTTTCATAAATTAAATCCAGGCTTCAGCAAATGGCTCTCCCTTTGAAACAAGGGGTGACAGATCAGCAGATATCGATATTCTGCAGTCTATCTCAAGCGTTATTACTGCAGGAAGCCTTATGTTGAGTGATCGTGAAAAATTATGTCGCCAGATTACAGAAATTGCTGTTGAAGCAGGTGATAAAATACTGGAAATCTACAACAAGGATTTTGATGTCACTCTCAAAGGAGATGACTCGCCTTTAACAGAAGCCGATGTTGCCGCGGAAAAAGTTATTTTAAAAGGACTTGCCAGGATCACACCTGACATTCCGGTCCTTGCAGAAGAAAGCGTCGCTGCCGGCCGTATCCCTGACCTGTCAGGCGGTACTTTCTGGCTGGTCGATCCATTGGACGGAACGAAGGAGTTTGTTCACAAGCGAGGCGAGTTCACGGTTAATATAGCCCTTATTGAAAGTAATCGCCCAACCATGGGCGTGATCCATGTTCCGGCAAAATCCATGACCTACTATGCCTGGGATAAAGGAGAAGCCTGGCTTGTTGTAGAAGGAGAAGAGGCAAGACGCATTCAGACACGTGATCTGCCCACAAATGGTCTTACAGTCGTAGCCAGCCGATCCCATCGCACCCCCGAAACAGATGATTATATTTCAAATTTTGACGTTGAAGATCTGATTTCAGCGGGTTCATCTCTGAAACTGTGCCTCGTCGCTGAAGGCAAAGCCGATCTTTATCCGCGCCTTGGACGTACAATGGAATGGGATATCGGCGCAGGTCAGGCTATTCTGGAAGCTGCAGGCGGTGTTGTTGAGACACTGGAGGGAGCAGTTTTAGGATATGGCAAGGACGGACATGACAACCCCTATTTTGTTGCCAAGGGAAAAGCGGCCCTGACCTCCGGATAACTGGAAGGCGGGGCTTAAGTTTCTTCCTGTGTCTTCCCTCTCTTGCATCGTCAAGGGGAATGGGTAGGATAGCCTTGATCACCTCTTTCCTGCGTGAGTGTATTCTGATGTCTGTTTCTTCATTTGCTCGTCTTGAAAGCCGGTCCCTCCTTCGTCTGAGTGGCAAGGATGCAGAGCAGCTTTTGCAAAATATTGTCACCAATGATCTCGATCTGCTAAAAGCCAATCGCGCAATTTTCTCTGCATTGCTCACTCCGCAAGGCAAGTTTTTGCATGATTTTTTTGTTATCAAGGACGGTGACATCTTTTATCTTGATGTCCTTAAAGAACGTCAGGCCGATCTTGCTCGTCGCCTCACAATGTATAAATTGCGAGCCGATGTCAGCATTGAGGATGCAAGCGGTGAGTATTCAGTCATCGCACTTTTTTCTGAGGAAACCCCTCTTCCTGAAATGCCAAATGCTGAAGGTCTAATTGCCTTTGAAGACCCTCGCTTGAAAGAACTGGGCATCCGGATGCTGGTTCCTGCTTCTGCGACTTTAGCATCTGTTGTGAACAATGCTTCTGAAGCGAACGAAGAACTCTATATACAGCATCGTTTGAAGCTGGGTGTTCCTGAAGGGGGCCTCGACATTGAGCCTGAGAAAAATTTCCTGCTGGAAGTGAATTTCGAAGAGCTGAATGCGATCAGTTTTTCCAAAGGCTGCTATATTGGTCAGGAACTCACTGCCAGAACCAAACATCGCGCCAAGATCCGCAAAAGACTGTTCCGCTTCAAAAGCAACACTGATTTGACGATTGGTGACAGTATTAAAGTGGGTGAAAAGGAAATCGCGAAAGTACAAAGTTTTCAGGCACCTTACGGTCTGGCAATGACGCGACTGGACGCCCTTGATCTCATTTCCTCCGAGCCGGCGAACCTCACTCCATCTGATATTCAGCTTGAGAAACCGGACTATGTAATCCTGCCGGAAACGACCGACTGATTTTTCTTGTTCTTGATTGAATTTGCTGGTAGCGTTTGCGAACAAAAAGGGAACAAATTAATCAAATCACGATGACAGGCGATATTAAAACAGGCAGTGACGGCTTAAACCGATGCAGATGGTGTGGGGATGATCCGATTTACCAGGCCTATCACGATACCGAATGGGGGGTTCCCGTTTATGATAGCCGTGCCCTCTATGAAAAACTGATCCTCGATGGATTTCAGGCTGGTCTCTCCTGGATCACAATCCTCAAAAAGCGAGATAATTTTATCAAGGCTTTTGATGGCTTCAATCCGGAGATTATTGCCCGTTATGATGCAGCCAAGGTTGAAAGCCTGATGCAGGATGCAGGGATCATCCGAAACCGCGCAAAGATTGAAGGGACCATTATCGGGGCGCAGCTTTTTCTGGATATAGAAGAGAAAGAGGACGGATTTTCCAATCTCCTCTGGTCTTACCTTGATGGAACGCCGATACAGAACCAGTTTGTTCAGATGGCAGATATACCCGCCAAAACCGACCTCAGCGAACGGATTTCAAAAGATCTTAAAAAGCGCGGTTTCAAATTTGTCGGACCTACAATCGTCTATGCCTTCATGCAGGCAGTAGGCATGGTCAATGATCATCAGGTCGATTGCTTCAGGCATGCGAAAGTCATGAAACTGGGAAAAGGATAGACTGATGGGCTTTTATACGGATCGCACCCAGTCTCTTATGCAATATTATAAGGAAAAATATGGCGTAGATGCGCTGAAGAAACTGGAAGAAGACGCGGGTTTCTGCGAAGCAAAAAATGACCTGCAGCGACGGAATCGGCTG
>JAKSCD010000123.1 GCA_022360775.1 Sneathiellales bacterium
GATGACCACAACATCCCCTGCCTTGATTTCATCTCCGAGGATCGCCTTTACAGCGCTATCCTGGCTTTCAAAGATCCTGGCCGGGCCTGAAAATTTCAAAATGCTCTCATCCACACCGGCTGTTTTCACGATGCAGCCTTCATGCGCAATATTACCGTAAAGAACCGCAAGGCCACCTTCCTCGCTGAACGCATGTTCCTTCGTGCGGATACATCCATTTTCACGATCCGTATCAAGATCCGGATAGCGTTTGGACTGGCTGAAGGCCTCTGTCGTTCTGACACCTCCCGGACCCGCCCGGTAAAATTCCTGAACGTTATTGCTCAGCGTGGTTTTTACATCCCAAAGTTCCAGCGCCTCACCAACAGTGGGACTATGTACCATGGGAAGGTCGTTATGGATCAGTTCTGCCCGGTTAAGTTCACCGAGGATCCCCATAATGCCACCAGCGCGGTGGACATCCTCCATGTGGTAATCCTGTGTGCTGGGAGCCACTTTGCAAAGATGCGGGACTTTGCGGCTGAGACGGTCAATATCATCCATCGTAAAATCAATCTCTCCCTCGTTGGCTGCAGCCAGCAAGTGAAGAATGGTATTGGTTGATCCACCCATGGCAATATCCAGGCTCATGGCATTTTCAAAAGCCTTGAAGCTGGCAATATCCCGTGGAAGCAATCCCGGTTCATCCATTTCATAATGACGGCGAGTGATATCAACGATAGTCCGCGCGGCATCAAGGAAGAGCTGTTTTCTGTCTGCGTGGGTCGCAAGCAGACTTCCGTTGCCGGGAAGTGCAAGGCCCAATGCCTCCGTCAGGCAATTCATCGAATTGGCTGTAAACATACCGGAACAGGAACCACAGGTTGGACAGGCAGACCGTTCAACTTCCGCAACCTGTTCATCAGAAACGTTCGGATCTCCGGCCTGGATCATGGCATCAACCAGATCAAGCCCGATTTCCTTGCCATCTGCCATCCCCTTACCGGCTTCCATCGGACCGCCAGAGACAAAGACAACAGGAATATTGAGCCGCATGGCCGCCATCAGCATACCTGGCGTAATCTTGTCGCAATTGGAAATACAGACCATGGCATCTGCGCAGTGGGCATTGACCATATATTCCACGGCATCAGCAATCACTTCACGAGACGGAAGGCTATAGAGCATTCCGTCATGCCCCATGGCAATCCCGTCATCAACGGCAATTGTATTAAACTCTTTTGCAACACCACCACATTTTTCAATTTCCCGGGCGACCATCTGTCCCAGATCCTTCAGATGGACATGGCCTGGCACAAATTGTGTGAATGAGTTTGAGATTGCAATAATCGGTTTGGAGAAATCGTCGTCTTTCATGCCGGTCGCGCGCCAGAGAGCACGGGCACCTGCCATGTTACGGCCTGCTGTGGACGTTTTGGATCTGTACTGGGGCATTATTTATTGTCCTTGGCTATATCCTCTTACTCATGCTTCTTACCTAACGTCTTCAGGCCTGCAGAGCAAGTCCATACCCTCATTCTAGGTCTTGAACGGGGATATGAAAAACATATACTACTTATACTTGCATTTCATAAATCAATATCTATTTATTGAGTTGGAGAAGTCAAATTTCAGTAGAGGTCAGTTATGCAGTGTCAGGGAAGAACCCGCTCCGGCTTGCGATGCCGGAACAAAGCCCTCCCCGGGGAGTTATTTTGTGATATTCATATGCGGGTCAATCATTCCCATAACCTGACCTTGCTGATCCCCTTGCTGATCGGTATTTTCTCGGCTTATTTTTTCTTTTTTGGCCTGCTTTTCAATACAGTTGTCTTTGGGGTATTTGATATCAATTATCTCGCATTTGCCGGGATTGAAGACCTGTTTCTTAACATGCTTCGTTTCGGGGCAATTACCACTCTCTTTATATTTGTGATCTGGACCCTTTATGTTGTGCTGCTCACGCTGGTGTTCGCTCTTATCCTTCTTGTCCATATGATCCGCGCAACATCCGGCGGCGGTCTTACTTTCCTGCAACGCTTAAAGGTCATCGGCCTCAGCTTTATGGTTTTTTGCCTGAACGTTCTGATGATGCTTATCATCCGGTTTCCGGCACGCAACCGCTGGCACTTGACTGCAATGGCAAAAAGGCGCGAAAATTTCGCCCGGTCCCTCTTTGACCTCAAGACCAAATCAGCACCTGTCAAACGTTCGAAACCTGTTCTCTCTGCACGGGATACTTTTAAAAGCTTCCTCACCTTCAGGAACCTGGCCAATCACCGGTTTTTCGCAACGATCCTTTTGCTCTTCATAACAAGCCTGGTGATTACCTATCATGCGGGCAGTGAAGCCGAATATGCCCGCGCCTGCAGCATGCTTCACAAAGAGAAAACCGAAGCAAAATCCTTTAACCTGTTCCCGGTACCGGCCCTGATGCTGGAAGAACCCTGCAGCCTGGCAGACAAGCCAGATACCGTGGATAACCAGCAGATGAAAAAGGCAGAGACCAGCCTTACCGAAACATTTATCCTCAGCCTGGCCCGTTTTTTTGATTTTACACCTGTTACGCTCCAGGCTTTTGACGGCCAGATTAACCTCCTGCACTTATCCTCCACATCGCGCTTTGACCTGTTCTTCAACGGCCAGAGTGGCAAGTCTCTTGCTGTTCCGCGCGGCGGACTGCTTCCCTTTTACGGGGAAAGCGAAAATGAAGGCGTCCAGCCATCAGTCCAGATGATAGAGCGGCAAATTCAGCGCCTGCAGGAGAAAGTACAAGCCTCAAGCAATACTCTCTTTAACCTGAACAGGGAATTGAAGCGCAATACAGAAAAACTGGATCAGATAGATCGCAGCTCTCTGAAAGATGAAAAAGCGGCCGCGTCTAAGGATCATGTTAAAAACGGAGGAATTCCCGAACATTGCTGGCGGCGTCCTCCGGATGATATAATTCCCTTCATTACGTCCTCTGCTTCCGTGGAAAATGCGGGTTTCCTCGACCGGCTGGCCAAACTTTCCGTTCGCTATCGGAAAAACCAGAAATTATCTGTGGTCATTACCGGTTTTGCCGATACAACCGGCCCAATTGGCCTGAACCAGTATCTTTCCGAGCAGCGGGCCAGGACAATCAGCCAGATTTTCGAAAAACTGGGAATTGACCCCAATAGAATTTTCCCCGTTGGTATGGGAGAGAATGTGAATGACACGCTGCCTCCCAGGCGCGTTGAAATTCGGAGCTGCCGCCTATATTAGTTGTATTGTAAAATTACTATTCCATTTATACCTTGCGGACATCTCACTTAATAATTAGTCTTTTCTTATAAAGATAAAAAGAAAGAAGGGATGGAAGCAATGAGTTTTAAAAGAAAAATGGCCCTGGCTGTTTTCGGACTGTCATTTCTCGCAGCCGGCGGCGCCCTTGCAGAGGAGTGCAAGCCTTCAAAATGGGGAAAAGATGACGAAATCGGCTCAGCAAATCTTGTCACGCCCGAGCGGGTTAAGGAAGCAGCGAAACTGATCAAACAGGGAAAATCGCTACCGCTTGGGATTGTGATTGATTCCAAAACCCCCGCCTTCCCTCCCCGCGGTCTTAGCCTGCAGGTGGTTCAACCAAACCAGCAAGGGGGACACCGTCTGTTTGCCTATAACGGAAGCTACAATGATGATCTGATGCAACTTTGGCTGGGGATCGGTTCTCAGCTTGATGGTCTAGGGCATCTGGGCCAGAACGGCATGTATTACAACTGCAATGATGAAAAAGACTTTGCTCAGATCACGGGTCTATCCAAGCTCGGCACTCATAATGTCCCTCCAATGGTGGGGCGCGGCCTGGTTCTGGATATGACCAAGTATTTTGGCCTGGATTATCTTCCTGCCGGTAAATTTTTTACCGCAGAAGATGTCCAAAAGGCGGCCAAGAACCAGGGCGTGGATATTCGTGAAGGTGATATTGTTCTGTTCCATACCGGCTGGACAGATGCAAAGCTCAAAACCAATCCAAAAGCCTGGGCCAGTGCCGAACCTGGCATTTCCGAAGACGCGGCTGAATGGCTCGCAGCACAGAATGTTATGGCTGTTGGCGCGGATACATGGGGCCTTGATGTTGTTCCGCCTGAAAAGAAAGGACGACCGTTCTGGGGTCATGTAGTCTTATTGAAACAACACGGGATCTATATACTTGAAACCATGAATACCGGCCTGCTCGCTCGTGAGGGTGTGACAGAATTTATGTTTGTCCTCGGTCAGCCCAGGGTTCGCGGGACCGTGCAAATGATCATTAACCCGGTCGCCATGTATTAAATTGCCGAAAACCGACATAAAAAAAGCCCCGCCTTATCAAGCGGGGCTTTTCTTTTAATTGATCTTATGGAGATCAGCTTTTCTTCCGACGACGGGAAAGCCATCCAAGACCCAGAACCGCGCCACCGAAAAGAGCCATCGCTGGTGGAAGCGGAACAGCGGAAACCTGTACGCTGGCGATTTTAAAGTCATCGTTATAACCAAGAGCGCCAATACCGAACAGATCACCTGCTTTCAGGAGCATGCCTGTAAACTGGAAAGTATCTGTTGGGTTCGCATCAAGAGAAGCATTGAGCAGTTCCAGATTTCCGTCATCATCACTATCGACGAAATAAGCAAACTGATCATTGTTACCGTTATAAGTGAAGCTTACGCTTTCAAAATAAACATCCTGATCAAAACTGAAGACTGCGACATCATCCCATCCCCAGCCATCGATTTCATGTGTGTTGTCAACAACAGAGCTTGCGATTGCAAGACCGGCATTATTGTACTGGCGGATCCAGCCATTATCGATGACATTGCCGCCGGTATAACGACCGGAGGAAACCCCAAGACCAATACCATCGCTTGAATAGTTCAGGCTACCTGTTGTCCAGCCGGAAGTGCCGGAAGTGAAGTCAAATGTTGTCGCATGTGCTGCAGTAACGGCCAGAAGTGAAGCCGCACCTACAATAGCGGAAACCAAAAGTTTTTTGAGCATTTATACCCCCAAAATAATTAGATTAACTGGCTAATAACGTTGCCAGTCAGTACCCCGTGAGAAATATACGATCATTTTGATCGCTTTTTTTACTGATGCTCCACCTCGTATGCGGAAACTCGACTGCGCAACAAAGTTGAAGCAAAACAACTTCAGATTTATTAAGATTTACTTAAAATTTTAGCAACACAATAACGTATTAATTTTTTGTTAATGTGGGATATTTCACCAAAAAACAACCAGTCTGACCATGATTTATGGTTAATTTCTTCTCTCAAACGACTACCATAATCAGATAGCACTTAAAGGTTGCATAAAGAGCGCGTCACATTTTTCTCATTTAGACTGATTCTCGCAATGATTCGGCCTCGAAATACGATTCCAACTTGGAAAAACTGGGCATATTAAGACCTTTTTTCGTTAGTCTGATTTTAAAATTTCCAACTTTCCGTAGCGTAATCAAGAAAGAGTCGCATCTAAATAAATCAAGCTGCCTGACGGCACACAAAAATAAAGCTTCGCCTGTTCCAAGGCGAAGCTCTCTACTCTTGATAGCATATCAGGAAGAAGTTGCGACTTTCCGGCGGCGTGTGATCCATCCCAGTCCGCCCAGTGCACCAGCAAAAAGTAACATTGCCGGCGGCAATGGAACAGCGGATACAGTCCCGTAATCCACAGTCAATTCGGCGATATAGAAGGACGAGCCTCTGGCAAGGGCACCGATTGCGAAGAAATCCCCCATCACTTCAGGACCAAGGGTGGAAAGATCAAATACACCTGTAGGTGACGCACTCTGATGATTCCCTGGCTGTAGATTTCCTTCAACGGCACTGTCATTAAAAACTATAAACCGGTCGTTATCCTCATAATGGGTGAAGGTGATCGATTTTAACGAAACATCTTCTGAAAAATCAAAGATGACCAGGTCTTTGCCAAATTCTGAATCAATAGCCAGATCCTGATCCCCAGCACCAAAGCGCACGCCAAGGCCCTTTCCAAGTTCTGTCCGGATTGCCCCGTTATCCCAGACAAACGGGTCCGCATATGCAGCTGAAGAAACATCAACACTTAACCCGCCGCTTGCAAAGGACATCGGGCTGGCCGTAAAAAAACTTGTTTCTGTCGTAAAATCAAATGTTGCTGTTGCGGCATTTGCCTGGGAAGCGAACATAGCTGCAAAGCCGATACTGGCAATAGCGATCATTTTTCTAATCATAATCTACCCCTTCTCTTGTTGAAAAAATGTTGCTCCTGCTTGCCCGCCTGATCGAAAGACACACGCGAATATTCACAGGAACGATCTCTAGGAATTAAAAGCCCCGTCTGTCTCCAGACGGAGCTTTCACTCGGAATTGGGATGTCAGGAAGGTGTAGCGGCTTTCCTGCGACGTGTAATCCACCCCAATCCCACCACTGCACCGCCGAACAGCAGAGCTGCCGGGGGTAACGGTACAGCGGAGACGGTTGAGACTGTAATCGAGTCTATATAAAACTCGGTGCCTTCAAACATGGCACCGATCCCGAATAGTGTTCCATAAGTCATGGCCGTATCGGGAAATTCATAATTGCGTTGTTTTAAAGTCTGATCCCTTAATTCAACCCGGCCATCCCCATCGCTATCGCTGAAAAAAGCA
>JAKSCD010000430.1 GCA_022360775.1 Sneathiellales bacterium
AGCAACCGCATCGAACAATCGCCCCACAGAGGAAGTTTTCAAGATATTTTTTTTGAGCATTTGATTGTATACCTTCCATTCCGTTTCAGAGAATTTATGTTTACATACATCAACTTCCTCTTTGTCAAGCATGGAAAAAAGGGACAATCTTGGTTCTTTTGCCATTTTATCAGAAGCCAGCCAATCAACATATTCAAAATGGGTCAGACGTTGCATGGTATATTTTTCATAAGAAAAAAACTCCCCGCCCCATATGGCTTGGTCGTCTCCCCACCCAGTACCGTCCCAGACAACGCCAAGAATTTTCTCTTCTGTACCAAATAGGTGATGCTCACCAAGAACGCTTGCAAAATGGGCTTTGTGATGCTGGACTGAGACAATGTTTGACTTCCAGGTTTCTGCAAGTTCCTCACCTATTATACTGCTTTGATAATTGGGGTGGGAATCTATTAGGATAGTCCTTGGTTCGGTTTCAAATAATTTACCAAATTGGAAAATGCTTTGGCCAAATCGATTGGTGACATCATAGTTGTCCAAATTACCAAAATACTGGCTTACGTAAATATTAGAATTCGGCACAAAGGTGAACGTACTTTTCAAATGAGCACCCATGGCCAAGATCTTGCTCATTTCGCCACCCGTTTTTTCCTGCTCCAAATAATTGGGTGCCAGCCCACGAGAACGCCTGTTTATGATTTTATGATTATCCGCGAATCGAATTACCGAATCATCTTGCGGAAAGGAAATCCTTAAATTATGGTGCAAAAAATAATCCACTACGTCAGAAAGTTTCTCAACAGCTTCCTTTTGATCGGCAATGATAGGGGACCCGTGAATATTTCCACTTGTGGCAACTATTGGAATATTTAATGAGTCCATTAAAAGTGTCAACAAAGATGACGAGGGCAGCATAACTCCCAACCGTTGTAATCCAGGTGCAATTTGCTCCCGTTTTAAATCTAATTTTCTTTTTTTCGGGTTTAAGATTACAATTGGGGCAACTGGGGACAATAGCATACCTTCTTCCTCACTTGTAACCTCAAAATCGGTTTTAATCCTATCCATGCTAGGGTATAATATCGCAAAGGGCTTTGACGGACGC
>JAKSCD010000263.1 GCA_022360775.1 Sneathiellales bacterium
AAATAGGGGGATAGCCAGTGTCTGCTAACTTTACGGCGCTTGCCTATCTGGTATCCGCCATTCTTTTCATCCTCTCCTTGAGAGGTCTTTCTTCACCGGAAAGCTCCCGCCGCGGTAACGTGATGGGTATGCTGGGTATGGCCATTGCAATGGTGGTCACCATTCTGGATCCGAGTATTCTGTCCTATGAGTGGATCATCGGCGGCATCGTTCTTGGTGGCGCTATCGGTGTGGTCATCGCACAGAAAATTGCCATGACAGCCATGCCACAGCTTGTGGCGGCTTTCCACTCACTGGTCGGTCTTGCAGCAGTGCTTGTGGCCGCAGCGGCTTTCGAAAACCCCGAAGCATATGGCATTGTCGGTGCCGGCGGAGAACTTACGGTTCTCAGCCGTATTGAGATGGCCATTGGTATTGTGGTCGGTGCCATCACCTTCTCAGGCTCCGTGATCGCCTTTACCAAGCTTCAGGGCCTGGTGTCCGGTAACCCGGTGGTTTTCCCGGGCCAGCATTTTCTTAATCTGGTCATCGGACTTGCCATCATTGGCCTGATTGTCTGGTTCTGTGTTGATCTGGATCCTCGGATTTTCTGGGCCATGACGGCTCTTGCCTTTGTTATCGGCTTCCTGATTATCATCCCGATTGGCGGTGCGGATATGCCGGTGGTTGTGTCCATGCTGAATTCCTATTCAGGCTGGGCAGCAGCCGGTATCGGTTTCACACTTGAAAATACAGCGCTGATCATCGTGGGCGCCCTTGTGGGCTCTTCCGGTGCGATCCTGTCTTACATCATGTGTAAAGCCATGAACCGGTCATTCTTCAGTGTGATCCTGGGTGGCTTTGGTGGTGATGACGCTGCCGCAGCTGTTGATAAGGGTGACCGGCCGCACAAAGCCGGTTCTTCAGATGATGCAGCCTTTATCATGAAGAATGCTGGTAAGGTGATTATCGTTCCAGGTTATGGCCTTGCTGTTGCTCAGGCGCAGCATGCGTTGCGTGAAATGGTTGATGCCCTGAAAGAAGAAGGCGTGGAAGTTGTTTACGCTATTCATCCGGTTGCCGGTCGTATGCCCGGTCATATGAATGTTCTGCTTGCAGAAGCGAATGTTCC
>JAKSCD010000437.1 GCA_022360775.1 Sneathiellales bacterium
TATACTGCCAAGCTTGCGTCCAACCATCTCTTCCTGGATCTGTTGAACATTGTCTGCTGCAAGTCTGTTAGCGAAGGTGTATTTGTTATCTTTATCAAAAACCGCAATGGCTGTGGGTTGGCGATCCGTAACAACACGCAGGAATTCAGTCTGTTCTTGCAGGTTGTCGGCAGTCACTTTGTATTTCCGCGCAAGTTCTGCTGCACGCAGGGATGTACCATGCCGCCATACAGCAATCACTGTTCCTGTTACCCCGATGATAAGAAGTAAAAAGACACCCAGCATTACATTCAGGCGTTCTTTTGTTTCTGATAAGGCTTCCAGGCTGGTGACACTTCTGACCAGATACCACGGAGCTCCCGACAAGGCCCTACCGGTCACCAGAACTTCATCGCCCAGATAATTTGTCTTGCGAGAGAACAGACCCGGTTCACGGGTTACAAAAGCAGCCGCAAGCTGACTGTCTGCGCTGAGTTTACGCTTAAGTGCATCTGTCCCGTCTGCAAGGGGAGACAGATACTCAGTCAAGGCACCATTTTGACGAACAATCAGGGTTTCAGCTGTCTGCAATGTATCGCCAGGCTGAATAAGAAGTGGATAAAGAGATTTACGTACAGTACGCAAACCAACGATAAACCCGATTATTTTATCGGCCTCCCCGTCTGACTGAATGGCATAAACCGGATGAACAAATCCCATGACCGGTTCGCCATCAAGACCTTCGTAAAGATCGATTACAGAAGGCAACCCTCCATCCGCCTCTGCCATGGCAGCGCGGATAGCAGGGTTCATGGGAGGCATATTTCCGCTGGAAACGAGAAGGCGCCCGGTGCGATCGGTAAGTCCAATTCCCGCTTTTCCCGGTCGCTTTACATTTGCCCTGATTTCCGGAACCTCGGGTTCCCAAAATCCACTGATAACAGCCTGGTTGTTAAGCAGATTGATCAGATAACCGGCTTCTGGCACCTCGGTAACCTTCAATCCATTTTTTTCCGTTTCAAGGACGAGCTGCGTCAGGTAAATTTGCAAGGAAGCATTATCTGCAAGAGACGCAACAGCCGCTTTTTGCTCAGACAACCAGTTTTCGATGGCAGCAACGCGGCTGTCGGCGACGATACCAAGGCGAATTTCCCAATTTTGCAGATCCCGTTTTCTTTGTTTCTCAACAAAGGAAACCGTTCCCCAAATACCGGCGATCACAACAGCAATAAGTGACACTGCACCAAACCATAAGGTTCGATAAACCTTGCTTTTTTCTTCAACGTCATTTTTGATATCAGACATGCCCATATCCCGCATTTTTTTAGACTATGCCCTTTATGCGTTTACGAAAAGTAAACCATAACCCGCAAATATATTGATAACAAAATGTTCAGCACGAAGTGAAGCGTCAGTTAATACTTGTTAATAAACTACAAGCACAATGAATATCGTGATTTATTCGATGCAGTTAAATCAATGGTGACAAAAAAACCATCCGTTCAGATCCGCAAAATACTGCGTGCTTCTATGCTGGCTTGCAGCATTCTGGCTGTGGCACCGGTCGTGGATGCAGCACCTGCCGGGATTTTCGGCTTCAAGGAACATGCTCATAAGGATCTGAAACCTTTCCCAAAGTGGCGGAAAGTCCTCGATACCTATAAAACACAGCCCGGAGATTGCAAGACAGGCCGGTTGAATGCCTGCGCCTATAAAAAATGGGAAGAGTTGATTATAGAGCTAAAAGACAAGCCGAAAAGGTATCAATTGAACAAGGTCAACGCCTATATCAATCTGTATCGATACATCCTTGATCCAATAAATTGGGGAGTTAAGGATTACTGGGAAATTCCAAAGGAGTTTTTTGCCCGTTTTGGTGACTGCGAGGATTACGCAATCGTCAAATACTTCACTTTACGCGCCCTTGGCTGGGATGCAGATGATATGAAAATTATCGTACTTCAGGATTTAAACCTGAAAATCGCTCATGCCGTATTGGCCGTGCAGATTGATAAAAAGGAAGTGGTACTGGACAATCAGATCGGCCTGGTTATTGAATCAAAGCGCATCAGGCATTACCGCCCTATTTACTCGGTTAATGAAAAAGGCTGGTGGCGCTATAGGCCATAAAAAAAACCGCGCCTCGAAAAGCGCGGTTTCTGTTCTTTTATCGAACTTTCCCTTAACCGTTTGGAAGGGCTTCTTCAGGGAGTGTAACACCCAGAGTGCTGTTCAGGCGACCCATTGACGCCAGCAAGCGGTACTTCGCAAACAGAACCGCATATTCCACTGTTGCAAGTGATGTTCTTGAGTTGAACAGCTCGTTGTCAGCATCCAGCATATCAAGAAGGTCACGCTGTCCGATTTCAAATTCCTGACGGTATGTTGCGGCAACCTGACCATTAGCAACCACCTGGTCACCCAGTGCTGCTGCCCGGGCTTGCGACCGCGCCAATGTGCTCCACCCCTGGCGAATTTCTTCTTCGACCAGACGTTCAAAACGCATTTTACGCTGTTTGCTTTCCGAATTCCGCTCTACAGCTTCCTGTTTCCGGCCAAGATCGATACCACCACGATACAGGTTATAGCGAAGGCGAACCATTGCTGTGAAATCTTCATTATGTCCTTCGACACCGTCAAGATTATGATCAGCAGATGCATCCAGCTCGAGATTTACAGTTGGATAAAAATTTGCTTCTGCCGCTTTAATCTCTTCAGAAGAGGTTTTTACATCTGCATTTGCAAAGCGAATGTCAGGATTGCTTTCCATGCCAATCGCAATAATATCTTCCAGACGCCCCGGCAGTGATCCGTCATTAAAAGTCGGCTGCTCCAGATTTAATGGTGCCTCTCCAACCAGCCGGCGATAGGCAATCTCTGATGCATCAAGCTGACGAAGCGTTTCAACCAAGACAGCCTCGGCTGCGGAAACACGCGATTCTGTCTGTTGAACATCACCGACACCGCTTTGCCCCGCTTCCACACGATCCTGAATTTCCCGAAGTGTCCGTTTGTGAATTTCAAGATTTTCCGTCGCCAGATTAACGACTTCCAGATTACGAAGCACATCCAGATAAGCCTGTACTGTATCCAGGCCGATGGCTTCTGCACGTTCGCGTACACGATAGGCAGCGCCGTCAATACGATTTTCCTGCCTTGCGACTTCTGCTGCCCGAGCCCCACCATCGAACAGCGTTTGCGCTACAGAGATACTGCTTTCAGTACGTCCCAACCATTCTTGATTAATGGTTGTCGTGTTTGTCCATTCCTGACCCCCGCCAATGGCGATATCCACCGTTGGATAGTAAAGGCCTTCTGCCTGTTCCAGCTCTTGCCCGATTGCCCTGCGGTTCGCAGATGCTTCAGCAATCTCCGGATAATTTGTCACCGTCGCCTGAACAGCTTCAGTCAATGTGCCCGCATTCGCAGAAACGGAAAGTACGCAACTGCCAAAGACTGCTGCCATTACGCTTTTAGAAATCAAGGCTCGAGTAACACTCGTGCTCATTTTCGATTTCATACCCCTCTCCCAAATCAATAGTCTGTATACGTCAATCGATACCACGTACTTCACAACTTTTCAGAGGATGAAGTACCCACTCACATCAACTGTGTCAAATAGAGATGACATCGACTCGTTTAAAATATTGGCAGTACTGTACCTAAAGGAAGCAAACAGTCACAACTTCAATATATATCCGCCTTCAAATTAACATCGAATTCAAATTCTATTGTGTCTTATTTGCAACGAAAAACTACGATATTACCTTTTAGAAACAGACTGCTACTCAACTTATTCAAGAATCATAGGCGTTAATTCCGGTCTCAAAAAAATCGATAACGGATCATTCCCTCTGTAATTGCCTGATTACTTTTATCTAATCCCGTGCTACGGGAATCTCTACTCCCCTTGGATGACTACATAAACACTCAAGTCCCTGTTTATATTCGAATGATTCTTTTTTTATGGTTAATTTTTATTGATTCATAATGTGAATATTGAGCACTATCGACATATATTGAAATAGTAATTTAGGGGAAAAACAGGAAGACCCGGTTCTCGATAAAAATAAATGAGAATTTTATCGACTTCATTAACAGCTTATTCACGAAATATGCCTTCAATCAGGAGGTGAAAAAGATTGAGGTTTAGAAATCACACTGTTCAAAACAGTTGCTAAATCAGGTTGTCAGAATTTTAGGACTTGTTTGACAGAATACTGGAGATGAAACCGGTGATCTTGAGGAAAAAGAGGAATTAGCATTGGCGCCAGCCATAAAAACTGACGCTTATCGTAATTCTGCTTAATTTGTGGAAACTGAGAGATATGACAGATAAAACTTCGGACGCGGGGGGTTCGCCGCAGGACAGCACATTGGAAGCGGTGAGCGGTACCGGAGAAGAAAACCATTCCTCTGCAAAAGTCGAGGAAAACTGGGATATTCGACTTTCGGATATCTCTCGCGCCGATCTTGATCCATTGCTGGGTTGCCTGGTCGCGATCACTAAGCTTTTTGATGATCCGCGAACAGCTGATGCGCTGATTTACGGCCTTCCACTCGAGGAGAACAGATTAACACCGCAGCTGTTTATAAGAGCTGCACAACGTGTTGGCCTGAGTGCCCGCATGACCAACAGGAAGCTTGCGAAAATCCCTGAAGTCGTTCTTCCTTCTGTTCTTCTTCTTAATGACAGGCGCGCCTGCATTCTCTTGGAAATCAGTGGCACAACAGCAAAAGTCATCTATCCGGAATCCGGAGAGGGAGAGCAATCCATTTCTGTTGCTGACCTGGAAGATCAATATGCAGGCTACGCAATTTTCATTCGGCCGAATTTCAAGTTTCGCGTTGAAAAAGATGACCGGTTAAGTGATCGCAAAGGGTCCTGGTTCTGGGGAACCATGCGCCAGTTTTGGCCTACCTATGCCCAGGTGATGCTTGCAGCATTGCTGATTAACAGCTTCGCCATCGCCAGTCCGCTTTTTATCATGAATGTTTATGACAGGGTTGTTCCGAACAAAGCCCTCGAGACACTCTGGGTTCTTGCAATGGGTGTGCTCATTGTTATCGGGTTTGACCTGGTCCTGAAATCACTTCGTTCCTACTTTGTGGACAACGCCGGTAAACGCGCTGATGTTTTACTCTCCAGCCGTATTTTTGAACAGGTTCTGAACATACAGGTCAAGGCCCGCCCTGCTTCAGCCGGGGCTTTTGCCAATCATTTACGCGAGTTTGAAACCTTACGGGATTTCTTTGCGTCTGCAACGGTTACAGCCCTGGTAGATCTTCCTTTCCTCGGCATATTCCTGTTCATTATTTATTTGATCGGCGGCCCCATTGTGATCGTTCCGGCAATCGCTATTCCTGTCGTTATTCTGATCGGACTTTTCCTTCAATGGCCTATGCGTCGCGCGGTTGCCAAGAATACGGAAGAAAGTTCGCAGAAGCATGGTGTCATTATTGAAACCATCAACGCACTGGACACGGTGAAAAGCCTTGGCGTTGAAGGTCATATGCAAAAGGAATGGGAGCGTTTTGTAGGCCAGACGGCCCAGACAAGTGTTCATTCCCGCTTCTTTGCCGGCCTTGGCATCAACTTATCCGCTGCTGCCATGCAACTGGTCACCGTCGGGGTCGTCATTTATGGCGTGATCGAAATGACAAAACCGGATTCAACCATGACAGTTGGTGCCCTGATTGCTTCCACAATCCTGACCGGACGCACAATGGCTCCGCTGGGACAAATTGCAGCGCTTTTAACTCGAATGAACCAGGCAGTTGTCGCACTTAAAGGCTTGAACCAGATCATGTCCCTGCCAGTAGAACGTTCTGCGGAAAAGCGTCAGTTGAGCCGTCCGAACATATCTGGAGACGTTGAATTCAAGGACGTTACTTTCAAGTATCCGGGTACGGATCTGCCGGCCCTCACAGATGTATCCTTTAAGATCAATGCTGGCGAAAAGGTTGCGATTATCGGACCTGTCGGATCCGGAAAAACAACAATTTCACGACTGTTGATCAATCTTTATGAGCCGGATGAAGGGGCTGTTCTGGTGGATGGCACAGATATTCGCCAGATTGATCCTTCAGATATTCGCCGGTCCATTGGAAGTGTGATGCAGGATGTAACGCTTTTCCACGGAACAGTTCGTCATAACATAACCATGGGGCACCCACAGGCCGATGATGAAATGATCCTGAACGCCTCCAAACTGGCGGGTGTGCATGAATTTATCAGCCGGCATCCGCATGGATATGACCTTCATGTCGGTGAAAAAGGAGCAACCCTTTCAGGCGGACAACGTCAGTCCCTGGGTATTGCCCGTGCCCTTCTTCCGAACCCTCCGGTCCTGATGTTTGACGAGCCGACAAGCTCAATGGACCTGAATTCTGAACGGCGCTTCATCAACAGACTGAAAGAACATTCTAAGGACAAGACCCTGATCCTTGTTACGCACAGAACATCGCTCTTCTCCCTTGTGGACAGAATTATTGTTCTTGGTAACGGCAAAATAGTGGCTGACGGACCTCGTGACGAGGTTCTGAAAGTCGGGCAGCGCGGGCAGCGCGCCAAAGCGAAAAAAGCAGGTTAAGCGCGCAACGCTGAGAAACAGAAAGACAGATAGGTTAAACCATGTCAAACAAAGTTGAATGGAATGATTCTGATTTCGCCTCAGATGTTGTGGCTGCCAGGATGCAAGGCCCCAACCCGAAATCAATGCTCCTCCTTTTTGGAGTGATCGCCTTTTTTATTGCCGCCTATATCTGGTCCAGCAACGCTATTCTGGATGAGGTGACACGCGGAGACGGAAAAGTCATTCCCTCAAGCCAGGTTCAGGTCATCCAGAATCTGGAAGGTGGTATCCTGAAGGAGCTACTTGTTCGCGAAGGGGAAATTGTAGAAAAAGGCCAGATCCTGCTTCGCATTGATGATACGGGATTTGCGGCCCGCTTCGGTGAAATCGAAGCCAATTATCTAAATCTTATGGGTAAAGTCGCCCGTCTCTCTGCTGAAGCGGAAGGTGCCGCTATCGCATTTCCACCTGAACTGATGGCGGAAGGTGCTGACATTACTGTTCGGGAGCGAAATCTGTTTAACGCCCGACAGGCTGAATTGCAGTCACAGATCAGTATTCTGCGTCAACAGGCACAGCAACGTAAACAGGAAGTCGCCGAAATCAATGGCCGCCTAAAACAGCTCAGATCAAGTATCGCGCTGATCAATGAGGAGCTCGCGATCACGGAACCGCTTGCGAAAAAAGGTATTGTTCCAAAAGTTCAGCTTTTGCAGCTGAAGCGCCAGAAAAATGAACTGCAGGGACAGATTTCTGCTTCAACCCTTGCAATGCCAAGAGCTAAAGGCGCTGTGAAAGAAGCCAATCAGCGTATCGAGGAAAAGTTCCTGAATTTCAGGAGCGCCGCCTCGCAGGAATTGAGCACCGCAAAGGCTGAATTTGAAGCCGTCCGTCAATCCATACTGGCCGCGAAAGACAGGGTCACAAGGACGGATGTTCGCTCACCGCTTAAAGGTGAGGTTAAAGAACTGAAAATTCAGACCATCGGTGGCGTGGTTCGTCCAGGTCAGGATATCGTGGAAATCGTTCCGATCGAAGATAATCTTCTGGTAGAAGCCCGCATTCGCCCATCTGACATTGCATTTCTCCATCCAGGCCAGAAAGCAACTGTAAAAATTACTGCCTATGATTTTTCCATTTATGGCGGTCTGGCTGCTGAACTGGAACGCATCAGTCCGGACACGATCATTGATGAGCAATCCGGAGAGACGTTCTACAAGATCATTGTCAGAACAAAGGAAAACTCCTTGAAGCGAGGCAGTGAAATCTATCCGATAAAGCCCGGCATGATTGCCTCTGTCGATACATTAACGGGTCACAAGTCGGTTCTGGATTACATTCTGAAACCGATCCTGAAAACCAAGAATAATGCGTTGAGAGAACGGTAATGCTCAAACCATTTCTGTTATCAACCTTCATGACTGGCACAGCACTTCTGGGAATTCCGGAACAGGCTTTGGCTGCTTCAAATAATGTCCCTAACGATGCAAAAGGCCTTTTCGGGACGATTGAAATTGCTTCAGATAATCTTCAATCCCTGCCGCAGTGGCGCAAAGTCGTCAGCAGTTTTCCGGAACTTAGTAAAACAGCAGCGCAATGCGATGCCGATATTCAAGACTGTAAATCACAGCAAATGACCCTTTGGCGCGCAAAAATAAGAGGGTTGGAGCTTTCTGATCCTTCTATCCAGATCCGGGAAATCAATCAGTTTATCAACAGGTGGAAACAGGCTGCGGACACGAACACCGTCGGCAAAAAGGACCATTGGGCGACCCCCCTTGAGTTTATCCCGATTGGCGGGGATTCTGAGGATTTCGCCATCATGAAATATATCAGCCTGAAAGAGCTGGGCATTGATCCATCCAAGATGCGCATAGTTGTAACCAATGATGTGTTGCGCGGCGTTACCCATACGATCCTTGTGGTCAAGTATGGGAAAAGAACACTCATTCTGGATTCGCAGAATGATACCGTACTCCCGGAAAAGCTGGTTCAATATTACATCCCGTTCTATTCGGTGAATGAAACAACACGTTGGGCTCATATTCCCAAACAAACTGCCTCAGTAGCGGCGGGGACTGACAAAAATGACTAATCTCGAGCTAAACACCTATATGTCGGATGATGTGCCCGAAGAAAAGACACCCTCCGCAAAAAGGCCACTGCAAATCGGTTTGGTGATTGCTGCTTGCCTGATCGCGGGCTGCTACTTCGCGTCAAATACGATTATTGGAAAGCGGCAAGCCAATCTCCTTGAGGAATTGAACGCTCGACAGCAAATCGCTGCAGCTGGCAAAGCGGATATTATGAAAACCTGGCTAGAGGAAACCTTGGCCCGGGCAAACCAGATTGTCGAACATCCACTTTTTCAGCTGTTTGCATCCGAGCTGAACACACTTAAAAGCGATGATCTGCCAAAGCCGCTGGCCGAACAGCTGCCTTACATGCAAAACGCCATGACCAGTTTTGTGCAAAGGAACGATATCGTGGCTGCTTATCTCATGGGAGAGAATGGCCGCGCTTATCTGGCCTCAAGCAATGCACCCACCTTGTCTGACGAACAGAGGGAAAAAGCGGTTTCTCAATACCGATCCACGTCTGTCAGCATAACAAATTTGCGCGTGATGGGTAGTCAATTGGTCTTCGATTTTGTTATTCCTGTTCTGCCTGTCCAGAAATCAGAAAAGAACAGTACGAATGCTGTATCCGGCGTCTTGGTTATGACAGTTTCGGCGACCAAGCAGCTCCAGGAGATGCTTGAACCAACAAGGCTTTCTTCAAAAGGGGAAATTTCCAGATTTTTCCAGGCAAAGGAAGGAGCTCTTTACCTGGTCGATCCTGAAAAAGAACCGTTCATTTCTGATCAGGCTTCTGCCCTTTCCGGCGATCAGGCTCATGAATTCCAGCTTCGGACTTTTGATAATTTACCTGAGAAAGCTTACTCGGTTGCAAGCCTTGTTGACGGAACAAACTGGCTTTTTCTGCAAGGAGAGAGGACAGGTACCGCTCTTGCCCCGCTGCAAACCTTTGCCTATGCCGTATATGGTCTTGCCGTGAGCGCTTTTGTTGTTGTCATGAGTATACTCTCCGGTATCTGGCTGAGCCTGCGCAGTTCCAACGCAAAGGCGATGGCAGATCAATATCGGGATTTTGCTCACCAGATCAACGCTCAACGACGCCTGCTTGGCAGCATTAACAATACCATTGAAGAACTTATCGGCCTTACGGATCCAAATGGCAGTTATGTCTATGCCAATCCAGCGCTGGCCAATTTTGTAAACTTCCCGTTGCAGGCCATAACAACAAAGACGGATCGGGATCTTTTCGGAGACCAGACCGCAAGACAGTTGGCGGATCTGGATAAAAAAGTTGTTGAAACACGCCAATCGGTGAATTCTATCCTGGAACTAGAAATCAATGGTGAAACCCGTATTCTGAGGGTTGAGAAATCCCGGTTACTTGATGACAACATGAAATTCATGGGGATTGTAACCGTTGCAGGGGATATCACTGACTATATTCAGCACCAGCGCAAAAAAGAGGAACTGGGACGCAAAACGATCTCCATTCTCGTTCATATGATGGAAGATAATGACCCTTATCTTGCTGGCCATTCGCACCGTATGAGTGAATTGTCTTTGGCAATTGCCGGTCAAATGGGTCTGCCATCCGAATTGAAAGAAACGCTGCAAACTGGCGCGAATTTGTCGCAAATCGGCAAAATATCCATTCCGACAGAGATTAGAACCAAGGAAAGCCGCCTGACTGATGACGAGATGACGATCATGAGAGGCCATGTCGACAAAGCTGAAAAGCTATTGAGCGATATGGAAATTGACCCGAATATCATCACTGCAGTCACCCATATGTACGAACGGATGGACGGCTCCGGTTATCCTAAGCAACTGACTGGAAATGATGTGGAAATCACGGGAAGGATTTTGGGGATAACCGATATTCTTGTCGCCAGGATTTCTCCGCGTTCCTATCGTCAGGCAATTAGTGTGGAAGAGGCGATGGAGGTTTTCAGAACCAATCCGGAAAAATACGATCAGGAAGTTGTGGCTGCACTGGATGCATTTCTGCTAACACCCGAAGGCGACATTTTCAAAGACAGAATTTCAGATTAAAGTACCATGAAAAAAGGGCTTCCATGGAAGCCCTTTTTTGTCCTACAAGTGTGTTAATCAAGATTCGTCAGAGATAATGCTGTCCGCATAACTCACGTCATCCGCTACGGAAATCAATTCATCAACACTTGAGGAAACCCCTGCTGCCGCAAGGGCTTCATTTTTCACTGTTAAAATCCCGCCACCGGATGTTTCTCCAGCTTTAAAATCAACGGCGTCGCCCCCTTCAGCAACAGCAACGTTTAAAGCATCAAACAATGCATCCAGATCCACGAGTTCATCAGATAATGCGCCCAAATCAGACGCACTCTCTTCGTCTGTCGCAATAATATTCTGAAGTACAGAATCTACCGATTTCTGATCTGTATCTGACATGCTGCCTGCTTTCGTCCTTAATCGACGGTGCGTTCAACTCTTCAGGGATGGTTTTAAATTTCCCGAAGTTCCTATTTCCATAATGATAACGTTAGCGGGATAAAACTGCATTCTCATCCCTCATATGAGGTATTTTCAGAAAAATATTCGCATTTTTTACTAAAATTTTCTCTAAATCTGAAACAACGACCCCAAAAATGCGATTTTTCTTACTTCTTATCGATATAGGGCAGAAAATTACTGACAGGGACCGCAATCCCTACTGTCCGGCCATTTCTGGTTTTACTTGTGGCGGAATGGACGGCGATCAGGGAAAACTCATTTTTACTAAATGCAAATATCGGGGATCCTGAATCTCCCATTGTTGCATCGCAACTATGCAAGTAAACCGGCTTCATTTCTTCCTGGGGTTTTATAACATCCAATATCCCGCATTTCTTATGGACCGTCAGGACATGGGCATAGTCCCGGCTATACCCCGCCTGATAGACATTGTTTGATTGTCTCCTGTGATTCAATGACACGAGTAATTGAGGGTCCGTTTTTACGAACCCGTGTTTTTTTCCAAGAGGTTTGTTAATCTTCAAAAGGGCCCAGTCCTGATCGCGACGCAACTTTGCTTTTGAAAGATCTGGCTGTGTCTTGAAGGCGGTCTGATAACGAACACCTTTGGCAACATCCACATATTGTCCCTTTTCATACCCTAACACAAAAAAATAGAGGGACGCATCTGACCAGCGGCGCGTTCTTTTGTTCCAAAA
>JAKSCD010000119.1 GCA_022360775.1 Sneathiellales bacterium
AACTGCTTTCAATACAGAATCGATCGAAAATAGAGAGTTGTTCCAGACCTTCAGGTCGCTACTCTGCTCTACTTCTCTTTCTAATCAAAGACTGAACAGGAAAGGCGCTGTCTGGGCTGACAGCACCTTAACTCCTGGCAAGGATATGCATGGCGAGTTCAACTGCAGAATGCCAGTGAAATTCCTGAGGTTTCTTTAGGTTACAGACCATCACATATCCAGCCGCCCTGCATGTTATTCTATCTGCAATACAGCGCCCGATAACAACAATCAGTATCTCACCCCTGATCTTGAAGCGGCCCATATGAGAGGTTTACAACTTTTGTGACATTAGCAAAGGATGTCTATTCACAGCCCGTCTCGTAAAACAATATGTCGGCAATAGTTACAATGTATTCTCGGGAGGATGGCTCCCGCATTTAATGATTTCCTTTCTGATTGCATTGCCAAAACCATCTCTGATTTCCCACTGAGCTACACTCAAAATTCAATTAGGACAATTGACCTAAAAAAATAATTGACGCCAATAGGACAATCGTCCTAATAAATTCTCTAGGACAAATGACCTAGCGCATGAAAGGAAACTTGAATGAAGATCGATCTGTTCACACGTGGTTCGGTAGGAGATGTCGAATTATCAAACCGCATGGTAATGGCACCCCTTTCCCGAAGCAGGGCAACGCCTGAAGGCGTGCCGACTGATTTAATGGTAGAGCATTACGCACAAAGAGCCTCAGCAGGCCTGATTATCACTGAATCTACCCCGATCTCACACCAGGGAGTGGGTTATCCCTGTACTCCAGGCGTTTACACGGATGAACAGGTTTCTGGTTGGATCCGCGTTATTAATGCCGTGCACGCCCGCGGAGGGAAGATTTTTGCCCAACTTCAGCATTGCGGGCGAATCTCACACAGGTCGCACCAACCTGGTGGGGAGCTTCCGGTTGCACCTTCTGCGCTATTGCCTGATGGAGTTGCTTTCACTGCGTCTGGATACCAGCCGTTTGAAATGCCTAAAGAACTGAACGAGGAAGAAATTAAAGAGATCGTGGAGCAGTATCGCCAGGCAGCTATAAATTGCTTGCGTGCTGGCTTCGATGGTGTCGAGGTGCATGGTGGTAACGGCTATTTAATTGATCAATTCCTGCGTGACGGCAGCAATACCAGAACGGATGCCTATGGTGGTTCGGTTGAAAACAGAATGCGCTTTCTCGAAGAGGTTCTTGATGCCGTAACAGATGTTTTATCACCTGGCCAAGTCGGGCTTCGACTGTCACCGGAAAACTCCTTCAACAGCATGTACGATTCTGAACCTCAAAAACACTTTGAAGAAATTGTAGAAAAAGTTTCCGATCGAGGGCTTTGTTATCTTCATGTTCTGGAAACGAGTATGGACTTTGGAGGGCATATGGAAGGTGCTCCTCGAAATATTGATTACAGTCAATTTCGTAAGCGGTTCAACGGAAGTTACATTGCCAACAATGGCTATTCCAAAGAGAGAGCTGATGAAGCCCTGGAAAGCGGACATGCTGACTTTGTTTCATTCGGCGCTGCATTTTTGGCTAACCCAGACCTGGTTCGTAGATTTAGGGAAAATCTTCCACTCAATAACATCGATAAATCGACATTCTATACCGGCGGCTCTACGGGTTACGTCGACTATCCGGAATATTCGGCAATTTCTTAGCGATCTATCAACCGAATTAATGGGGCTCATCGAAGCAAAAATCCAGACATTGGAGAAAGAGAAGGATTTTGCAGAGCCTCCTGAATATCGAAACTTCTCGTTCGCAACATCCAGTTGCGAGCGAGAACCTTTAACCCATGCTCGATTATCCATCGGGCCAAAACCAAATCCGGGAGAAAAAAATGCAATTAGGACACGAAATAGTCGGTACGGGAGACACAAAAGTTTTAATGATGCATGACTGGAGCTGCTGCACATCAACATATGATCAATGCAGGCCCTATCTAAATACAACCGAGTTTACTTATGCTTTTGTTGATTTAAGGGGATATGGGAAATCCATCGAGTTATCTGGAAATTTCTCAGTCGAGGAAGCCTCTTCCGACATCCTGGAAACCCTTGAGGCTCTGGGTTGGAATGAATTTCATATAGTCGGGCACTCTATGACCGGCATGGTGGCGCAACGGATAACACTGGACGCTCCGGACAAGGTAAAGTCATTGATTGTCACTTGCGCGGTATCTGCGAGTGGCATGCCCATGGACGAAGAAGGCTGGGCATTCTTTGTTGAAACAACGCTAAATGACGAAGCTTACATCGAGTTAATGCGCGGCGTTTGTATGGATAAACTAAGCAATGGGTGGCTGACATTTAAAATGGAAAGAAACAGAGTAAGATCAACGCCCGAGAGCAGAATTGGTTATCTGAACATGTTCTCTAAAACCGATTTTTCATCTGAAGTCAGCTCCATCTTTCAGCCAATTCTTGTGATTACCGGGTCTAACGATACCGAGAGCCTGAATGCTGACGCTATGCAACAAACTTTTTTATCACAGCATGTAAATACAGACCTGATTGATATTGAGGGGTGCGGACACTATCCGATGCAAGAATGTCCCCCTAATTTCGTCAGTATTGTTGAGAGCTTTTTTTCGCGCACTCGCACAGACGCTTGAGAATGCTCAAATGCCTAAGTCAACAACAATCAAGCCATGCAAACTCTGTGTAGCGATGACTGGAAGTTCACCTCGCAAAATAGATAATCCAGCAATACCCATTACGGCAACAGAGCAAATAAAAAAGCACTAAAGCTGCTTTTAAAGCGGAGGCAAATGAATGACCAATAATGGCGATAACGAAGCTGCAAAAAAAGAGGTTGCGAAACGCCTCAAGTCAGTTGGGTTACCAGCAGGAGAGGGCACCATTGCTGAAGTTATGCGCGGTTTACCGCTGATAGAAAAAATTCAAAAATGCATCCGCCGGGACTTCGCTTACACCGACGACCTCAGTCAAAATGGTTTAAACGGTGAAAGCCAATGACAGATACCATTCATGATTTGGATATAAGGGAAACTGGGCTTTTACTACGGCAGCGCAAGATATCTGTCCCAGAACTGATTAGGTATTTTTTAGATCGAGCGAATAAGCTCGAGCCGAAAATCGGAGCGTTCTCCAGATTGGACAACAAGCATGCTTTGAAAAAGGCGAACTCTCTTCAGAGTGAGTTGGACAGGGGTATAGACAGGGGCCCGCTTCACGGAATACCTGTTTCATTAAAAGGAAATATCGATGTGGGCGGGTGGAACACTGCCAGCAATTCTCACATCATGACACAACGCACGCCCAGTACTGATGCATCAATTGTATCCAACCTGAAACGTGCAGGAATTGTCGAATTTGGACACACGACACTACACGAACTTGCCTTTGGAGGGCCTGCCTGGGATACACCTGATGATCCAGCGAGAAACCCTTGGGACCCGTGGCGTTTTACCGGAGGGTCTTCAAGCGGATCGGGCGCCGCTGTTGCTGCCGGGCTCACAACAGCTGCAATCGGAACTGACACTGTGGGTTCCATCCGATTACCTGCAGCTATGTGCGGAATTGTTGGATTAAAACCCACATTTGGCCGTGTTCCCACAGAGGGTATTGTACCCTTATCTTACTCGCTTGATCATTGTGGCCCGATGGCATCCAGTGTCGAGGATTGTTTTCAACTTCTGAAGGCCATGACCTCTTCAGAGGTATTGCAGTCTGAGTATGATGAATTCGTTCAGCTCAAATCTCTTTCCGGAATAAAGATTGGTTTCATAGATCACTTTTATGAAAAAGACAGTGAAGTTTCATCGGATGTACACCGTAGCATGGAAAGATCCCGTGAAATCTGGAATGCCCTGGGAGCAGAGATCGTTCAGACAAGCCTGTCAAGCTTGGAGGTCTATTCTTCTTGCAGTATGACAATAATGCTGTCTGAGGCTTTGGCAATTTTTGAGAAAGATCTGCAAGACCGGCCTTACGATTTTGGCGAAATAACGCGAGATCGACTGGCGTTAGCTTCTTTTTTTTCATCAACGGATTATATACAGGCAAATCGTCTAAAAAAATTGCTCTCAAGAGAGATGCGATCTGCATTTTCCGACGTTGACTTTCTTGTTGCTCCAACTTTTTCCAGCGAGGCTCCCGATCTGGGTGAAGTTGACAAATACTACATTCTTGAGAAACCGCTATTAACTACTCCGTTTAATGTAACAGGCCTCCCCACAGTAAATATACCGGTTGGGGTTAGTAAGGCTGGATTGCCTCTCGGAATGCAGATTGCGGCTCCAGAAGGGTATGACGAGCGCCTCCTGGGAATTGCCAAAGTTTTTGAACAGCATTCAGAATTTCCCCGTTTCAGGCAATCTCAATCGCTGCCGAAGGAATTGGTTTCGGCCGAGGATTCTAGAGATTGAATTTAAGATCCACGAGAGGTTTATGATAATGGAAGATATCGAGTTGGTTTTTCTAAAAAGTGGTGTTTTAAGCTTTGATGATCTGACGCGTGAAATAAGCACGGAAGTCGGTCTTGTTTCCGACACTTTAACGATGGAGGAACGCGGCCTGGCTGCGCTCACAGCGCTCGCCAGTAAGGGATATGTTGATGATTTCGTCAGCTTGACATCCGTCTTGCTTGATCACGGCATGGATGAGGATAAAATATTGGAGCTCGTTTTGCATGTATCGATGTATGCAGGAGTGCCGGTTTCTACGATGCTCGTAAGGGCACTTCGAAATGCCAATCTCTTAAGCGACAAAAAATTCGATAAAATAGACGGCGAACAAGCAGATTTGGATCGAAATGTTGCTGGAAGTCAAGTCAAACAGCTCCTTCATCGTGAACGGGCCGAAAATGGATACGCATCCAGTTCCTCTTTGGGATTAAAACTCTACTCTGTCGCAACTAAGCTTCTTTATGGCGACCTCTGGATGCGAAAAGGCCTCAGCATACGTGAGCGGATGATTTGCTCAATTGCTTCTTTTACGGCACTCAGTTTAAACTCGCAGCAGAGAAAGTTCTTTCAATCCGCAGGCAATGTTGGATTGAGTACACTTGAAGTCGTTGCGGTTATTGGGCAAACGGCTCCATACAGCGGGTTTGCTCCAGCACTGGCTGCGATTGCTTTGGTGGAAGAAATAACACCCAATTCCGAAAATTAGGCATGTGGAGATTTTGGCGCTTACCGCATACGAGACGACGCCTTAATCTCCTATTGATTGTCCAAATTACTGTACTGAAATGATATTCACATGACAGTTTATGACACGTCCGTTTTTATGACAAATATGGGTGTGACCATGATGTTCCTGTAATAGGGCTGCATTCGTTTACAACAACACATCCGTTCCTTCAGAAGGCTAGAAATGGCTACGAAAGATAAGATAGCACGTCGCGAGTTGTGTATGCTGGAATTAGCGAGCGAGCTGTCCAATGCTTCCAAAACCTGAGAGATCTGAAAAAAACTTCTACCTCTCACGCCTTTCTTTAGGGATGAGGATTGTCATAAAGACAATAAAATTGCTGAATAAACTTGGAAATTGATTAAAAATCAGGCCTCGTGATTTTCTTCCGAGGCCTGATATGATTCCCAGCCAGCGATCTCTTTTCGATATTCCAGATGACGTTGCCTATTTCAATTGCGGTTACATGTCACCGCTTCTCAATTCCGTCACCCAAGCGGGTATTGAGGGGATAATGAGAAAGGCAAATCCATGGTCCCTGTCACCTGTTGATTTCTTTACGGAAAGCAATACCGCTCGCCAGCTTTTTGCAGATATAATTAGTGCCGGACAAAATGATATCGCCATCATCCCCTCAGCCTCCTATGGTATCGGTATTGCTGCGCGA
>JAKSCD010000514.1 GCA_022360775.1 Sneathiellales bacterium
ATGCGCGCTGTTGCAAATTGCGTCAGCAACCATTCAAATCTGTTGGGTGACCAGATCCCGATCCGATCTCCTTTTTCCAGCCCCAGCGCCAGGAATCCCGCGGCCAACATGTCGACCTCTTTGGCCAGTTCCGTATAGGACAGACGCCTGTCTGTTTCCACAAAATAGGCAGCTTCCCTGTCTCCAAAGGCTGCAACAGTCGATGCCAGCAGGGACGGAATTGTTTCTCGGGAAAGAGAGGCTGTCTTCTCCCCTTTCACATGGGATTTACCGTCTATCGGTTTTAGATTGAGATCACCTGCTCTGTTCGTCATTCCCTCGCCCCATCTTTGGATATGTGTCTATCTCAGATAGGGAACACTATGACCTAACAGGCCACTTTCATCAATATTGGGAGAAAACTGAGTTACGCATATCAGCGTGATACTCTTTGAAAGCAATAAAAAAGGCGGACCCGAAGATCCGCCTTTTCCTGATTAAACAGGTATCATCCAATCCTTAGAAGGACAGGGCAGTACCGATAAAGAAGATTGTCGCTTCATCGCCTTCTGATCCGACAAGAGCATCGTCTGCCTTATGGAACTGAACACCACCAAATGCTGTCACACCCGGACCGAGGATGTAGTTACCGCCGATAACAACAGCATCATATTCGCCATCTGTTGCATCGTCGAATTCAACACGCGCATACTGGACGCCGATATTCCACGGCCCCTGACCGTAGTTAATACCCAGATTCCAATCATGACGTTCCTGATTGTCTACATCGCCTTCATTTTCAGTCAGCTTGTAAGCACCACCAACTTTGAAGCCGCCGTAACCGAGCTGCAAGCCGGCAGACAATTCTTCAATGTCATCAGAAGATGTTGACGTAATAATGTCGTAACCCAAAGAACCTTTAACAGAGATACCGTTGAAGGTATTCACATAGTTTGCACTAATAGAATAGGCTTCGTCTTCAGCACCTTCGTCAGAAATTGGGTTGGATGGGCTTGCTCCTGTACCGGTTTCTTCATCTCCATCAGGAGTAAAAGAAGCACCGACCTGGAAACCGCTGAAACGTGGTGTGAAGTATGTGATTTTATCAGAGTCACTAACTTCAGTTGGTGCAGTTGAAGGTGTTGTAAATCCACCAGCTTCTGCGTTTGGATCATTAAGACCCCAAGCGATTACAGGCTCAGGAGATGCAAAATGCATCAGATACGCAGCTGAGTTTTCAGAACCAACATTGACACGACCGAACGCACCTTCAACAAACATATAGGTTTCGTCAACCTGATCGCCTGTTGCACGTGCTTCGAGCTGAATGTTCACACCAAAAGTAAGACCATTGTCCAAAGTTGTTGAACCGGTGAAGTGAACTTCACCTTCATGGCGGATATCAGTAGGTAACTGATCACCATCATCGTAGGATGCAGCAACAAAAGAAGTCTGCAGATAACCACCAAGGCCCAGCTTGATTTTTTCTGCAGCAGAAGCTGTACCGGCTGTCAGAGCAGTCGCTGCCACAAGGGCGGTTGTGCCCAGTGCAATTTTTTTCATGTTAATCTCCACTCCCCAAAATCTGAGGAGACTTACGTGTTCGAGGGAAGGTCCTTACAGACCAAACACAGCTCAAGACTATCGTCTCGAGCATGAAAATCTTTTACTTCCGAATGACGCCTTAAATGAAGTGACAGGCGTCACAACAAAGAATGGCCCCGAAAGGTCATATCGGTATGTGTTATTTTCGCCACACAATAACGACAGTAAAATTTGTTTCCACCACTTCCCGGTTAAACAAGCGTTTTTGACTACTGTCCTTTCGAAAGAAATTTTAGACGATCAGCAAAATAGCTTGCGTTTTGAAAGCGAATCAAAATATGTAAATTACGTGGCCCCGTAGCTCATCAGGATAGAGCATCAGATTCCTAATCTGGGGGTAGCAGGTTCGAGTCCTGCCGGGGTCACCATGTATTGTCAAACTCAGCCGAATGATCGTAAGCGACCCCCGCAATCTATAAATCCGGCTTTTATATTCATTCGCTTTCATCCCTGTTCACAAGATATACGCCAGCCAAGGCCAATATCACGCCGAAAGACGCAAGTTCGGTGGGAACTTCTTTTAGAAACACCCATCCTCCGATAAGGGTGACAGCTGGTAACAAAGCACCGATTGTTGCAGATTTCGTTGCACCAATCGCTTTCATGCCATACCCGTAGACCCACATTCCGACAATCCCTGCCAGGATCCCTTGCCAGATCAACTGCATGAACAAATGGTTCCAGCTTGCCTGATAAATTCCGCCCTTATGGGTCAGGAGCCATAATCCAAACGCAAAAAAGGACGACCAGAAACTGATCAGCGCCGCTCCATGCCATGCGGAGAGGTTCGTTTTCTGAAAGGCAATTGTATAAATTGCCCAGATGAAAGCGGCCAGGAGAAGCAATAGATCTCCTATAATTGTCGCCATACCAATAGTCAGTACAGCCTCCCAGACGATGGAAAAAATACCAAGAAGCAAAATAACCAATCCAACCACTTTCCCGGGAGTAACCGTTGATTTCAGGAAAATACGCGAGAGGAGTATGACAAATAATGGCATGGCACCTGGCATCAGAACTGCAATATGAGATGCTGGAGCAAGCTTCGCGCCCGTCATCACCAAAACCCCGAAAGGCAGGCCACCTCCTGCAATAATCAGGACAATCCATAACGGCTTTTCACCTCTTGGAAAAAACCCGTTTTTTAAAAGATAGGGAAAGAACAATATGGCGGGAATGCAATATCGGAAAAGAGCGAGGTCTACGGCCTCCACACTGGATGTGACACCAAAACGCGTCACCAGTTACCATCCGGAGCCGATCAAGACGGCGCAAAAAGCAGCTATATATCCTCCAAATACTTTATCCATTTCTCACACTCTCTTTTTCAAAAAGAGTATGACATTTTCTCCCGTAGTATGTCCTTGCGTTCTGGATTATGATACCGCAATATTTTAGCAGATAATTGCTTGATTTTATGCCTTATATTGAAATTGACTCTATTGATCGGAAAATCTTGAAAGAATTGCAAAGGGATGGTCGTCTCAGCAATTCGGATCTTAGCAAAATTGTCGGGCTCTCCCCCTCCCCGTGTCTGCGCCGTGTGAAACGGTTGGAAAAGGAGGGATTTATCAAATCCTTTAGCGCGGTTTTGGATCGGCAGAAAATTGGACTTTCCCTCACAGTTTTCGCTGAATTCACATTGGGTTCGGCATCAAGAGAGGCCGCCATGGACTTTGAAAACCAACTCAGGGCGATCCCGCAGGTTGTAACATGTCATATGCTTTCGGGAAGCAGTGATTGCCTTGCGGAAATAGTCGTTCCAAGTATTGAAATTTATGAAACACTTCTTTCGCAAACACTTCGGGAATTGCCTCACGTTAGGGATATAAGATCCAATATTGCCCTTAAAAGAGTGAAATCGGAAACACCTATGCCCCTGGATCATATAAAGCGTCCCCTAAGCGGACCTGACTGTTCTTGATTGGGGGTCAGATTGTCTTTAACTGCTCATCCAGAAAATCTACGAACACTCTGATCTTCGGCGCAAGATGCCGGTTATGGGCGAAAACCGCATGAATAGGCGAGCGTTCCGGTACAAGGGAATAGTCTTCCAAGATTTGTATCAGACGC
>JAKSCD010000266.1 GCA_022360775.1 Sneathiellales bacterium
ATGAGCCATGAAATCCGCACACCGCTTAACGGTGTCATGGGCATGACCCAGCTTCTTGCCGGAACCGAACTTGATCCAGAGCAGCAGTCTCACCTGAAAGCCATTAACGGATCCTGCACAACCCTGCTCGCGATCGTCAATGATGTTCTGGATATGAGCAAGATCGAGGCAGGAGCGCTTGAACTTGAAGAAACCCCTTTCTGCCTGAAAGATCTGATGGCTTCCACCCTGACGCCGTTTAAGGCTCTTGCCTCCGAAAAAGACCTGGATCTCAGCCTGGCGAAACTCCCGCCTTTAAAAGGAGATATTGTCGGTGATCCGGTTCGAATTCGCCAGGTTGTCTGGAACCTGGTCAGCAATGCCATCAAATTTACCGAAAAGGGCTCCGTGAATATCTCGCTGGATCTCGAGGAACAAGAGGGTCAGCAGGATTACATCCTGAAAGTTCGCGATACCGGAGCAGGTATTGCTCCTGATCGGCTTAAGGATATTTTTGATCCCTTTATCCAGGAAGATAATACCATCACGCGGAAATTTGGCGGGACAGGCCTTGGTTTGTCGATCGTTAAAAAACTGATCGAAATGATGGGCGGCGAAATTAATATTGAAAGCCAGGTGGGCAAAGGCACTGAATTTTCTGTTCGCTTGCCCCTCGTCTATTCTCAGACCGTGTCAAAAGCGAAAAAAGAACAAGCCAGTGCGCGCCATCGCAAGGGAGCCCGCATCCTTGTTGCTGAGGATAATTTCGTCAATATTACCATTGCCAAGACCTTCCTCGAAAAACTCGGCTGCGAGGTCACCATCGCCGAAAATGGCAAACTGGCCCTTGATGCAGTTAAAGCAGACAAGCCTGATCTGGTCTTTATGGATATCCATATGCCTGAAATGGACGGTGTTACAGCCACAGTCGAAATTCGCAAAGACAAGCAGCTTGACGACATGCCCATTGTCGGTCTTACCGCAGATGCCTTTAAGGACAGTAAGGAAAAGTTTAAAAAAGCCGGCATGGTGGATGTGCTGACAAAACCGTTCACCGAAGATCAAATGCAGGAAAAACTGGCACAATATATTCCGGAAATGGAGGAGCAGGAACTCAAGGCTGCAGATCCTGTTTCAGTGGAAGAAGAGCCAGAGGAAACAAACAAGACACCGATCGGGGATGATCAGCAGTTCGATACGCTAAAAGACGTTCTCGGGGAGGAAATGATCCGCTCCATGCTCGACGTCGCCCCTGGATCCTTCCGTAAAAATCTCGGGCTCATTCGCGATGCCCTGAACGAAGCCCATAGCGAAGCAATCACCGAGGCCTCCCATTCCATCAAAGGCTCCGCAGGCGCTCTTTACGCCCTCAGACTGGCTGAGCAGGCCGCTTATATCCAGGATAACTCCCATGACCTGGAGGCCGTGAAGTCTGTTCTCACGGATTTTGAAGATACGCTGGAAAATTCTATCCAGTGGCTCGGGCAAAAATAAAGCGGCCCGGAAAAAGGCCGCTTTAAATGCTGAAGATATATCTACTCCCCGTTCTTATTTCCATCCCTCAACGCCTGTCATATCGGGGAGCTGATGGGCAATTCCCTTATGACAGTCGATACAGGTTTTCGCTCCTGTGAAAAGGAACTTCTGATGGGCTTCTCCGGCCCGCTTGCTCTGAACAGTAATGTCCATGCTTTCAGAACTGTGGCAGTTCCGGCATTCCAGTGAATCATTGGCTTTCAAACGCTCCCACTCATGACCGGCAAGACGGCGACGATTGGCCTGAAATTTCTCCCGCGTATCAATCGTGCCGAAAACCTTGCCCCAGACTTCTTTTGAGGCCTGCATTTTACGGGCAATCTTGTCTGTCCAGTTATGAGGGACATGGCAATCCGGGCATGTTGCCCGAACGCCGGAGCGATTGCTGTAATGCACGGTGCTTTTCAGCTCGGCAAAAACATTCGCCTCCATTTCATGACAGCTGATGCAGAAGGCCTCCGTATTGGTGGCTTCAAGCGCCGTATTAAATCCGCCCCAGAACAGGACACCTGCCACAAATCCACCAAGACTTAGAAAACCGATCGATAAATGCTTTGCAGGCTGGCTGCTATTGATCCAGACAGAGCGGACCAAGGCCCAGCCTTTCTTGAAAAGGCCTGTCATTGAGCTGCCTTTCCGGATTTCAGAATTTCTTCCACATCCACAAAACTATTATCAATCAGGGGCTTCACGTCATCTTGGGTTACATGGCACTGGTTACAGAAATACCGCCGCGGAGAGACCGTCGCCAGCACCTGGTTATCCCGATCCATAAAATGGGTCACGCTGACCATGGGGGCCTGGGTTTCTGCCACGCGGGTCCGGTCATGACAGGCCAGGCATTTATTGGCATTTTTCGTGACCTCATAGCCTCGCACAGAATGAGGAATGGTCGGCGGTTGCTCCGCATAATTGCGGATCCGCTTTTCATCCCGGTTTTCAACACGAGGAACAGGTGGGGCAGCGACTTCTTTCTCAATTGCCGCACCTTTACGAAAAGTAATAATTTCGTCAGCCACGACAGGTGCTGCCAAAAGAGCAAGCCCACTTAATATGAGAGCGAATTTGGAAATTCCGGTCATTTTCAAGCCCTCCCTGTTGCAACAACCTTGACGGCGCATTTCTTGTAATCCGTCTGTTTTGAAATTGGGTCTGTCGCATCCAG
>JAKSCD010000353.1 GCA_022360775.1 Sneathiellales bacterium
TGAAGTCCACCGCGAGGGTCTTCAAGGCGCCCAATTTCGCCGCTGCGATGGCCAGAAGGCCCGTTCCGGTTCCGAGGTCCAGCACCGTTTCGATGGAGCTCTCCCGGAAAGCCCGTTCCATGAAGTCCAGGCACTCCCGCGTGGTGGGGTGGGTCCCCGTTCCGAAGACCACGCCGGGGTCCAGGGCGATGGAGAACTCCCCGGCATGGGGCTTCACCTTGAAATCGAGGCGCTCCCACGGGGCGGAGATGAAAAAGCGGCCGATGCGGCAGGGAACGAGTTTTTCCCCCAGCCACTCCTCGTAGGTCATCTCGTAGCGGTCTAGCAGCTCGAGGTTCGGTTTCGCCCTCAGGAGATCCGAGATCTCTTTGTCGCACGGCCGGGAGAAGAAGAGAAATGAAAAACCGTCCTCCTCCCAGTTGCCGATGAAGGCGCCTTCCGGGATCCCCGAGCCGCCGGCCGACCCTTTGAAGTAGTAGATGAACAGTGTTTCATACGGGTTCCCGTTCTCGTAGCCCTCTAGCGCATTTCCTGTCTCCGCCATTTGCCTCCCGCCGGATATTGGGCGCAATCCTGACGTCTTGCGCCGATTTGAGGTTGTTGCATGGGACCATATGAAGCTATACGAAAGTTCCGGGGGGAAGGAAAGATAATTCTGGGGGGCGGCCTGTGAACCGGGCGCCCACCGGAGCGTTCCGGAGGGAGGGGGGAACCCGGCGCACCTGAAGGGAGCGTGAATGGCGGGCGGGATGCCGCCGGGTTCTGGTGGATTTCCTTTTTTCTCAGGGGAACTTGATGGTGACCTTCTCTCCTTCGGCCGAGGTCTTGACCTTGATCTCCAGGTCGACGCTGCTCTCCCGGACACCCAGTGCGAGCCGGGACTTTCCCTTACCCGCTTCGATGTGGGTGATGCCCCGAAGCGCTTCGACGATCCGGTTCGCCAGGCCGGTGCCCGGGGAGGGCAGCTCCGTCTCCCTGTACTCGGCGGTCACCTTCGGCTCTCCGTCCTTTCCCGTGGTGACGGTGATCTTGCTGGCGTTGCTGTTGATGCCGTGGAGCGCGGCGAGGGCGAGCCA
>JAKSCD010000301.1 GCA_022360775.1 Sneathiellales bacterium
GGCAACCGAGGCGTTAAAGGAACTTGCGGCAGAGGTGGATAAACGCCGTCTTGAAAGTATGCTTTCAGGAGAGGTCGATGCCAATGATTGCTATCTTGAAATTCACGCTGGCGCCGGCGGAACAGAGTCCCAGGATTGGACACAAATTCTTCTTCGGATGTATATGCGTTGGGCGGATCAGCATGGCTGCAAGGTCAAGACCCTTGAAGAAAGCTCCGGCGAGGAAGCCGGCCTTAAGTCTGTAACGATCGAGATTTCCGGTGAAAATGCTTATGGATGGCTGAAAACAGAATCAGGTGTTCACCGCCTGGTGCGTATTTCGCCTTTTGATTCAAATGCTCGGCGCCACACGAGTTTCTCTTCTGTCGGTGTTTTTCCGGTTATCGATGATGACATCGATATTGAAATCGATGAAAAGGATCTTCGGATTGACACCTACCGGGCGTCAGGAGCTGGTGGTCAGCACGTGAACCGGACGGAATCTGCAATTCGGATCACCCATATTCCTACAAATGTTGTTGTTCAGTGCCAGAATGACCGCTCTCAGCATAAAAACAGGGCCTCAGCGATGAAAATGCTGAAATCACGCCTTTATGAGCTTGAGCTGCAAAAAAGGGAAGAAGCGGCAATGGAAGCCAGGGGCCAACAGACAGACATTGGCTGGGGACATCAGATCCGCTCTTATGTTCTGCACCCCTATCAAATGGTGAAAGATCTCAGAACAGGTGTGGAAAAAGGCAATGCCCAGGGTGTTCTGGATGGCGATCTGGATGATTATCTTGCCGCAGCCCTTTCCCAAAGGGTAGGAGAAGCGGACTAGCAAAAGTGAAAATGGCCGATATCAATGCTATCGGCCAAAGCCTGCTAATTAACGCTGATATATCGGGATCTTATCCGTTCATACTCACCGGACATCTTGATGATCCTGAGGCCTCTGTTGAATTTCTGCTGCAGATATTTGAATTCAGGATTTATCTTTGAAAAGCACACATAATGCGGTTGCGCGGAGATCTCTGTATAGTCAAGAGGTGTGCTGATATTCATTCTACCCAGATCATATAAAATGGTATCGCGATAGGCGTAAATTGCATTTACATGCTCACTGATAAGCATGCGGATCAATTGCGCTTCATCATCAACGGGAGTTGTCTTGATTTTTGCAAGCTCCAGCTCTTTTTGCAGCGCATATCCGCGAATTGTTGCAACATTGACTTTCTGGAGATCCGCAAGGGTTCTTACCGTTATGTTACTTGTTTCAGGCCGTCTGAAAACGCCCTGACTGACATTGCCCAATGTGTCAGAAAAGGCAAAGATACCTTCTCGTTCCTGCCTGTAGCTACAACCACATAACGCATCATATTCACCGCGACGAACAAGCGAAAAGGCTCGGTTCCAAGGAAAAAACTCGAATTTTATGGGAATACCTGCGGTCCTCATCGCAGCGGAGATAACCTCGACACTAATCCCGCGATTACCCCCCGTTTCGATGTTATAGGGAGGGAAGTTTGAACAGGCGAAGCGCACAGCTTCTGACTGCCTTTGGGCATTCGCTGATAAGGGAGCGAAGAGAAGGAGTAAAATTAACAAGCGTATAAAGCCTGGCATACATCAACCACTTAAGTTACAAATTTTCCCTATTTAACTTGATCTTTTTGTTACAAAAATCAAAAAAGAATAGGTTAAAAAAAATACTTTTTAGAGAGTGAGAAAAAAATAGTAATAAAATCAAAAAGATATCATTAACTGAAAAAACAATAATTATTTGATATCTCTTTCACAGCTGCGTGCGACACGAATTTTTGTAATATTTCTATATAAAATCTCTTTAACTAACCAACTGACCTGATCAATAAAATTAACCCCAAAATTCGGGCTGGGAATCAAATCGTATCAATAAAATTTAAATTAGAACAATTTTGTTCGAGCTTCTTAATCATATTGGATAGACGCGTCAACTCACTTTTTAAGGTTGGTTTTTTGAACGGGGAGTAGGGAGCCTAGAGTAAAAAGAAGTCCGGCGGGATCATGTTTATGGTCTTATCCGTAATCAGCGGCAGCAGAAGCAGGAAAAAGAAAAATATATAAGTCAGGTTTCTGAACATCACGGCGCCTCTTGTAATTGAAGCCTGCATTATCAGAAACCTGTATGTCTTAACTTTGCCCGGATCTTGGCAATATCATGTCAATATCAAAGGGCCCGGGTAAGGCCGCCATCAATGCGGATATTCTGGCCTGTTACATAGGCCGCTTTTTCGGACGATAAATATGAAATCAGTGAAGATACCTCTTCGATAGTTCCATATCGTCCCATGGGAATACGAGCCTTGCGATCCTCTGTTTCCGGCAGACTGTCAATAAAGCCCGGAAGAACGTTATTCATACGAACATTTTCCCTGGCAAATTTATCAGAGAAAAGCTTGGTAAAGCTTGCAAGACCAGCCCGAAAGACACCTGATGTCGGGAAAAGCGGATCGGGTTCGAAAACAGCAAATGTGGAGATATTGATAATACTGCCTCCGCCATTTTTTGCCATAATCGGACCAACAAGGCGGGCCGGGCGGATTACGTTCAGGAGATAATAATCCATGCCTTTATGCCAGTCATCATCTGAGATTTCCAGAATATCACCCTTGGGTCCATGACCGGAAGAATTGACCAGCACATCAATTCGTCCCCACTTACTCATGGCTTTCTCCACGAGGTTTTCAAGATCCTTAGGTTCCAGATTGGAACCAGTTACACCGACACCTCCCAGGCGCGTTGCAAGCTCTTCTCCTTTACCCGACGAGGACAGGATCGCTATTTCAAAATCGTCTTCTGCAAGCTGACGGGCTGCATCCGCTCCCATGCCGCTGCCACCAGCTGTAATAAGGGCTACTTTTTGTTCAGCCATTTAAATTCCTTTCCAAATCATTCAAAAAAAAGACTATGCCCATCTGGCATCATTGACAAAGCATGTCTTCTTTCGGCAGAGTGTAGAAAAACTACTGGCTATTATTCCAATGCGCAAACGTCCCGGACTAAATGCACTTTCCATGTTTGATGCTGCTGCGCGGCATTTGAATTTTCGAAAGGCGTCAGAGGAAATGAATATTACTCAGGGAGCTGTGGCGCAGCAGGTTCGAAAGCTGGAAGCCTCTCTTGGGGTGAAGTTATTCGCTCGAAATGCAAGGGGACTTGAACTCACTAAAAATGGAGAGCTCTATCATCAGTCCATTGAAAAAGCGCTTGATTTAATAGACAAGGCAACAGAGCAAATCGTTCAGCAACAGGACGTCATCAGGATCAGTGTCACTCCCTCTATTGCATCAAAATGGCTTGTTCCACTTCTTCCCGAGTTTAGTCAACGATATCCGAAAATTGCTGTTGATATCATTGCAAGCGAAACTGTTACCCGTTTTGAAAAACAGGATATTGATCTCGCTATTCGTCAAAGCGCAAAACCAATTGACTCAGATCTGGACATTGAGCTTCTCGCCCCGGTGGAGCTTTATGCTGTCTGTGGATCCCAGAATCCGATATCCAAATCGAGAACCCGATTTGAACTTGGCGACTTTAAATCAATGGCTCTCATCCAGGATGGGCACCGCTATTGGGAAAAGCTGTTTCAGGAGGCCGAAATAAAGAGGTTAAACACTTACCTGCAGTTTAACCAGACAGCACTGGCAATGGATGCCGCACAAAATGGGCAGGGTA
>JAKSCD010000308.1 GCA_022360775.1 Sneathiellales bacterium
CGCGAGCATCGGCTGAAAGCGCTGGGCGACATACATGACACTGTTGATATTCACATCCATCACATCGTTCCAGCCGCTCGGCAGAAACTCTTCACGGTTATAGCGAACGATACCCTGGCACTGGATGAGGATATCAAGGGAGGAAAAAGGCGCGTTAAAATTCTCAAGCGCATCCGGGTCCGTGATATTGATGGCGCAGTAATGAAGCCCGTTCAGGTCCGAGCCTTCCTGGCCCTTATAATCGTCAGCGCTAGGGCGGGTGCCGGACACGTAAACGGTTGCGCCTCTGTCTTTGAAGGCATGGGCCATACCATTACCGATCCCGCTGGAACCGCCAATGATCAGGACAGTTTTTCCGGTAAAATCGAGATCTTTCATCTCTCCTCCTTGCTGGTTGCTTCTTTTGGCACCTTCAGGCGAACGCCCGTCTCAAGTATTGAGGAGTTTTTTCAGGATTTCCAGAAGTTCTTTCTGGCTTTGTTTAAAATCACCGCTCTGTAATTTGCCCATACCGGTCAAGGTATCGCGCGATAGATGCATGTAATTGATAGAGCCGAGATAAAGAGCGAGAAAAGCCTGAAAAGAAAGATTGGAAACAGTGGATCCCTTTGGCAGACGCTTGTGAAGATCTTCAATTGCCGTGATAAAAATGGCAAGAGGCCAGCTTTTAGGTGGTGCTGCACGCTGATCCATGTCGAGCATATCCCGCATGACAATACAGGTGGCATCCGGGTTTTCTTGGCACCAGATATCAAGATCAATAGCCGTTTGGATAAGCCCCTGCTCAGGTTCTTCAGCTCTCTCGCAATTTTCCACAATGGGGATCAGGCTGTCGGCAATCCGATCCAGAACGGCGGCGTAAAGACGTTCTTTATTCGGGAAATGATGAAATAAAGAGGGTTTGGCGATACCGACTTTAGAGACAATATCGCTTAAAGAGGCGCCAAGATATCCTTTGCTCGCAAACAGTTTCAGGGAAACATCGAGGATCGTCTCCCGTGTTTCCATCCCACTGCGCGCGGGCCTCCCCACTGCTCCGGCCATATGTTATTCCCTTATCCTGATCAGCGTTGCTGACGGGTTGCTTCCTTTCGGCTGCCAAGGGGCATGACATTCAAATGGGCGCCCCCGTTGATGTCGATGTCTGCTCCGTTGATAAAGCCTGCCTCTGCGCTTAGCAGAAATGCGATCAGATGGGAAGCTTCAGCCATGTCGCCAAATCGCCCGGCCGGGGTCATGGCGAGGGCCGCGTCTTTGATAACGCCTGGCATTGCCGCGACCTTTTCGGTTTCTGTCATCCCGGGCAGAACTGCATTGCAGGAGATATTATGGCGAGCATATTCAAGCGTAACCGCGCGGGTCAGGCCAAGAATACCGGCTTTACTGGCGGAATAACCTGCCTGATTGATCAGCCCGCCGCGGGCAGCACCGGAGGAGACATTGACGATGCGACCATATTCTGCATCCCGCATGGCCGGAATAACCGCGCGGATCATATTAAAGGTACCTGTCAGATTGACAGCGATTTCTTTCTCCCAGGCGCTTTGTGCCATTTTTTCAAGCGGTGCTATATTATTTACAATCCCTGCATTATTAACGAGACCCTGTACGGGTCCGATTTTTTCGGTGAGCATTTGCGCAGCCTGATGCACGGCCCCTGCATCCGAGATGTCTGCGAGAGTGGCGTAGCAGGTTGCTCCCTTGTCTCGCAGCTCTTCTGCAAGGTGAAGCGCCCTGTCATCAATATCGATAATTCCGACAGCTATCCCAAGGTCGGTTAAATGCTGTACGGTTTTCCGGCCGATGCCGCTGGCGCCACCGGTCAGAATGACAGATTTTGTTTCCATGGATTTGCTTCCCCTTCTTTTCCAGGCAGGCTTTGTTGAAAAAACCTGCCCGGTTCTAATTATTATTTGCGGCCTTTGCCTGGCTTCATATGTGCTGGCCCCTGACTGTAATCCTCAAACGGACCGTCACGATCGGTGACCGCCTGCTGAACGCCTTGATCCATGGCGGTCCGAACAAAATCACGGCCTTCGGCAGTATTGCGCATCATGGCATCCAGAATTGGACCCAGTGTCTGCGTGGATTGCAGACCCATATTGTCATAAGCCTGGTTGACGATCAGCTTCATGGCGGCAAGCTGGGTGGTTGGGATTTTCGCCATCCGTTCTGCCCAGTATCGAGTGCGTTCATCCAGCTCGTCAATAGGGCAGGCCTCGTTAATCAGGTCAATTTCAGCCGCTTCCTCACCGCTGAGCGAGTCGCCAGTGAGGGCATATTTCTTGGCTTTTGTAAGGCCGAGACGATAGATCCACATACCGGTCAGATGGCAGCCCCAGACGCGAGAGTAAGGTGTTCCGATACGGGCATCATCAGCCGCAATGACAAAATCGGCGCAGAGGGCCATTTCAGATCCGCCGCCGACACACCAGCCGTGGATTTTGGCAATAACCGGCTTGGAACTTTTCCAGATGGACATGAATTTCGGTACCGGCCCAAGATAAGGGTTCGTGGCAACAATCATATCAATACCTGGATCCCAGTGTTCAGGGCGCATATCCAGACCGCCCATATCAAAGTGATCCAGATTGTCAGAGAAATCAAAACCGGCACAGAAACTGTGGCCGGAACCTTGCAGGATAATCACCCGGACATCCTTGTCGTGATTGGCAAGGCCGATAGCAGCTTCAATTTCATCCCACATGGGAGGGCGAATGGTGTTGAATTTGTCAGGACGATTGAAGGTAATCGTCGCGATGCGGTCATTTTTCTCATAAATCAGAGTTTCAAAATCAGTCATTTCTGCTCCGTATCAATTCAGAAGAAGGGAAGGGCTTCTTTGATTTTTGCCGGAGGAAAGGTTTTTGATATTTCCCTCCGTTTCCTTTTTAAATCTACCAATCGATCGGTAGATTTGTCAAATAGAAGCCGGAGAGAAAATATTTTGATATTAAATCAATAAGTTAAGTAGATTCTATCGATCTTTCGGCGCGAGGTGGGCTATCCGTTTCACATGGTCTTTGATGTTTTCCAGTGAAAATCTGTTATGGATTCGTTTGCTTGATGCCGGGTTATATTCAAGGCCCAGTTTAAATTCAGTGCGCCAGGCTTTTTGGGGCCTGATGGGGCGTTTTTCGAAATTACCACCACATTTGGGGCAGACATTCTGCAACACCTGCTCCACGCAATCCGCACAATAGGTGCATTCATAGGTGCAGATGCGGGCATCCTCCGCGTGAGGGGGAAGGTCTTTATCACAAAGCTCGCAATTTGGTCTCAGATCCAGCATCAATATCTCCTTTTGTTGTTAAGGGATATTGTCCAGAAGATGTTATTGGCGTAAATAGTGTGTATCACACATATTATGACAAACACTTATGAATAAACGACGAAAACTCCTTTTCTATCTTTTTGACGGCACCTTGATGCTGGATATTGCTGGACCCTTGCAGGTTTTTCACAGTAGCCGGGGATATGATGTGGAATTTGTTTCTGCATCGGGCGGGACAGTGACTACAGATGTTGGCGTCATGTTCGAGACAAAGGCTGCAGAAGCGTTTCTGGAACAGTCTGTTGACCTCTTGTTGATCAGCGGCGGCGGGGCGGTTTTCAGGCATTACCAAGAACCTTCGGAAATTCAGGCAATCAACATCCTCTCCAAATCAGCGTCACGTATTGCCTCCATCTGCACAGGGGCTTTCTTGCTGGCGGCCGCAAAACTCCTGGATCATAAATCCTGTGTGACCCATTGGCGCTATTGTGATCGTCTGAGGGAGGAATTTCCAAAGCTTAATATCCTGCAAAACAGGATTTACGTGCAGGATGGCCGTCTTTGGACCTCAGCAGGTGTTACGGCAGGCATTGATCTTGCCCTAGCCATGGTGGAAGCAGATTTCGGTCGGACCCTTTCTTTACAAATTGCGCAGGAACTGGTGGTTTTTGCAAGACGCCCTGGCGGTCAAAATCAGTTCAGCAGTGCTCTTAAAAACCAGTTTCAGGATCCGGACGGGAAATATGACGAGCTGCACTCCTGGGTAAAAGACAATCTGCCCGAGGGGATTACGGTTCTAAAAATGGCACAGAAATTGGGCATGAGTGAGAGGAATTTTATCCGCCTTTATAAAATGGATAACGGCATAAATCCGGGAGAAGCCCTTCGCCGGTTCAAGTTTAAGGCGGCGGAGCATCTCCTGCTTCAAACAGGTCATCCACTTAAACAGGTGGCCCATTTAAGTGGGTTTGGTCATTACGAAAATCTGCGTCGTGCTTTCGCAACAAAAAGAGGGGTAACACCCCAGGCGTTTCGTGAAAGATTTCAGCAGCAGGACATCATCCGTTAAGTTTCCCCGATTTTTATACATTGCCCGAGGATCCAGTATCCCGTTCCGCCTTCGGTGCTTTCTTCAAAATCCACATCCAGCCGGGACGGATTACCCATGGCCTCTCCTTGCAGCACTGTTATTCTTCTGTGTGAATTTATCACGCCTGTTTGCTTTAGCACGCCGGCAAGGGCCGACGCTGCAATACCGGTTGCGGCGTCTTCGGGATATCCTGCGGATCTTGGAAATTGACGGGCATGAAACATAGTATCCTGTTCAGACCTGCAATAAGGGTAGAGGCCTGTACTGCCAATTTCCATGCATATCTCTTTCACCTGGTCAAAATCCGGGGAAAGGCTGTTTAAGATCATCGTCGACTGAAGGGGAACCAGCGTTTTCATCCTGCTGGTGCATGCATTTATAATCTCACCGTTTGCCAGCTCGTTTTCTGTAATCTTCAGAGAGGAAAGAATGCGCGATTTCTTTTCAGGATCAAGCGTTTCAGAAAAAACGTTTGGCTGGGAAAAAGCAAGAGAGCCATCGGTGCCAATCCTGGTATCAATCACACCGCTTTTGGTTCCAATCCTGTAATTCCCGGCGGAAATTCTGCCTTGGTCTTTCAGGGCCCACAGTGCGGCCAATGTGGCGTGACCGCACATTTCTGTTTCTTCCAGTGGGAGGAAAAACCGAAGGCTGAAATCACAGTTTTCTTCAGGGTCCGCTTTGAATAAAAAAGCGCATTCGTGACCGAAATTAGCTGCGATTTCCTTCATTTGAGCTTCTGAAAAATTATCCGCGTTCAGAGTGACAAGGCAGGGATTGCCCCCTTTTGGATGATCTGTAAATACACGAAGCGCGATTTGTGTCTGCATTGAAGGGGCCTCTCAATCGGGTTCAGGACTTTTGCATGAGCCCGTTTTCAAAACAAGTGGGGGACCTGCCACTTTTTTTGAACGCCTGAAGGACATAGACGACTAACCGATCAGTTGCATGGTATAAAGAGACAAGAGGGGATGACATGTTTTTTGTCTTCGGATTTACACTGTTTTTTGCGGGGGTCGGATATTTCTACCACTACCTCGCGCTGGAGCTTTTCAAGGTCGATCTCGGCACATTTCTTCTTGAATGGTGGTCTTATGACGAATTTCGATATCTGCTAATTTTCATAAATCTTCTGGTTCTGGTTGCAGGGCTTCTTTATGGTTCTCTCTGGGCAAATTTTCAGATATTCCTGTTTGGTAAAAGCCGCGCTTTTATGTTGCTGGGAAAGGGGCTCGAAGAAAAGGTCTATCTTTCCTCCCTTGAAAATCCGAAAGAGGTTATTGAGCTTGAATGCTTCAATGACAAAATTGGCGCCGCAAATCTGAATACGGTTTATCGCCGCTATATCGTGACACGGTATGGCAAGGCTCATTATGGTCCTCAACTCTTCTATTTTTCCAAGCAGATCGGCTTGATCATTGCAATTACGTTATTGCTGTTTTTCCCGTTTTTCCTCAACACACTCCCTTTTAAATCCTATGCCATTCACGAGAAAATGTGGGAACGGTACGAATTGGTGAGTGGAAGCAACATCGAAGGCGTTCTTTCCCTCATTATGGATCAGGCTTCCTATATTGTTCTTCTGGCGGCGATCGCACTTTTCTTCAGTTTCGTCGTGATCCTGCTTCTCTTTTGGCTTTTGCGTCCCCGGGGACTGTTTGCAGATGACCAGATCCTTTCTTTTCCAGCGAAAATAAAGCCCGGTTTCAGAACAGCCGGCCGGCCGGTGGAGCGCAAGGAGAGATATGCAAAACCGCAACCCGGTTCAAACTCCTCGAAAAAGCAAAGATTTATGGGAAATGACTATGTATTGAAGCTGGAGAAGGATTTCGATCCACCGATTTTTATTCATTATAGTGTTGATGAGCATGAAAAAGCGCAGCTTAAATCTCTTGATCAGGCTTTTGACCGGAAAACGGAAGTAACAGTGATTATTGACTGTCCTGATGCCAGGGAGGGGACCAGCCTGTATGAGGCCGGGCCGGTCCTGTTGCAGGTTCAACACTAAGGGGTGATAACGGCCTGCCGATCAGAATGTTTGAGCGGCCGGCCCTCTTTCAGGCATCAGCTGTATTTTCCATTGGCAAACCAACCGCTTTTCTGCCCTCTGGAGTTTTTATCGAGAAATCGGTACCGGAATAGTGACTGCCCCCGGGGCCACAGAGAAAGAGGACAGCCTCGCCAACCCATTCGGGGGAAATATGACTGTCCCAATCCAGTTGGCTAACTGGATTAACGTTTGAGGCCTTGATCTTTTTCATCATTTGCGTTGCCACGGATCCGGGGGAAAGACCAATAATATGAATGTCCGGATTAGCGGTTTCCTTATGGGCGATTTCAGTCAGTTTTTTAGCTGCCGCCTTGGTGGAACAGTAATGGCTCCATCCTTCCAGAATACTGTTTGCCGCCCCTGAACTGATATTGATGATGGTTCCTGCACCTTGTCTGGTCATGACCGGAAGCACGGCGCGAAGACCGAAATAAACACCTTTCAGATTGATATCCACGGCTTTGCCCCATGCATCAGGGTCACTTTCCGCGAGCAGGCTGATAGGGTCAATAACCCCCGCATTATTGACCAGAATATCAAGTGATCCTTTGGTCTCAAGACAGGTTGATACTGCCATTTTGACATTTTCATACTGGCTGACATCCCCGGAAAAGGAGGCAACTGAATACCCTTTTTCCTTAAGATCGGTTGTTGCTTCTTCCAGCGCGCTTTTATTGCGGGCAAGCATAAAGACATGAGCCCCCTGGGCGGCCAGTTTTTCTGAAATGGCAAATCCAATTCCCTGGCTTGCACCGGTTACGAGAGCTGTTTTTCCCGCAAGATTTGGTCGATCGGTCATTTGTATTCCTTGTCTAAATTAAGCCGGAAACAGTTTATTAAGATCCGATGACGCAATAAATATAATGAAAAGCAAATAACTGATGCGTATTATGCACGAATGAATATAGATCAAATCCAGATTTTCAAAGCAGTTTATCATGCGGGAAATTTCGCGTCGGTTGCAAAAGCGAGGAATGTTGCCCCCTCTTCCATTTCCCGCTCTGTTTCAAAACTGGAGGCCAGTCTGAGTGTCCGTCTGTTCCACCGGACAACCCGTTCTCTCTCTCCCACTGAAGAAGGGGAGCTTTTCTTTCAGCGAATAACCCCGTTTCTTGAAGAGATGGATCATTTCACCGATCATGTTGCGAAAGGAAAAATGACCCCTTCGGGGCGCTTGCGCATGACGGCGTCTGTCTCATTTGGCCAGAAAGCCATTGCACCGTTGCTTGCCAGCTTTCAGCGTCTATATCCGCACATCCAGCTCGATCTTATTTTCTCGGACGGCCAGCTTGATCTGATCTCTGACCGAATTGATCTCGCGCTGCGCCATGGCAAGCTTGAAGACAGTTCTTTGACGGCTCGCAAATTGCGGAATGTCGAATATTTCGTGGTGGCTTCTCCTCACTATCTGAAATCCGGCCCGGCAGTGAATGCGATTGAAGATCTCAAAAATCACTCTTTGCTTTCCTTTGATTACAGGGAGTTTCGGAATATCTGGCTTTTTCAAAATCGGATGGACCGCCATGAAGTCCCTATCCAGCCTTCCATGACGATGACGAACGCAGCTGCGATGCTGGAGGCCGTGAAGAATGATGCCGGAATTGCGCTGCTTCCGGACTGGCTTGTTGATTCAGAACTGGAGGTGGGAAGACTGGTTCGGATTTTTGAAACCTGGACTGTTAGTGGAACAAATACCGAAAACGCGATCTGGATCCTTCTTCCCTCCCGTCGGTATCTTCCCCATAAAACAAGGGTCATGCGTGATTTTCTGTTAAAACATTTATCTTTTTGAGGGCCCTCAGCCTTCTGTCTGATACAGCTTCACATTGATGCCGCCATGGGAAAAAGCAATCGGTGTCTTTTTGAAATCAAGGCCGGTTGCGTGGGCCAGCCGGTCCGAATTCGTGATCAGACCAAGCCGCCAACCGTTAAAATCGCTACGGAATTTGTTACCAAGAGACTGATAGAGAGGCAGAAGTTTTTTCTGATCTCCAATGCGCGTTCCGTAAGGCGGGTTCGTGATCATCAGTCCGGCCGGGCCTTTCGGTGCCTGGATATTGCTCAGTGTCTGCCGGGTGAAGGAGGTGATCGCAGAGACTTGCGCGCGCTCAGCATTGGCTGTGGCAAAGCTGATAGCCCCCTTATCGCGGTCGAAACCGAAAAAACGATCTTCCACTGCGCAAGGGTTGCTTTTTTCTTTGACAGTCTTCCAGGCTTTCGGATCAAAGTTTTTTAAAGTTTCAAAGGCAAATGCCCGGTTTCGACCAGCATCAAGCCGGGATGCAATTTCGGCGGCTTCCAAAATAAAGGTGCCGGATCCGCACATGGGATCGATAACGGGCTCCTTCCCCTTGAAACCGCAGGCCCGTAAAGAGAGAGCCGCCAGTGTCTCCCGAAGAGGCGCCTTGTTAAGTGCTTCTTTGGAGCCGCGTTTGTGCAACCCCTCCCCGGAGCTATCCAGGCTGATGGTGCAGATATCCTTGAAAAGGCGAACTTTAATCTGCAACCCCGCTTCTGGATCAGCTTCACAGTGCAGGATCTCCTCAAGAGCCCGCTCAATTCGCTCAACCGCAGCTTTCTTGTGATAGATTTTTGACTTTGATGTGCTGACATCAACTCGTATCGGAGTTCGAGGGTTCAAGAAGTCATTCCAGGGAAATTGCCGGGCTTTTTTATCAAGCTCCGATAGATGAAAAGCACGAAAGCTTCCAAGCCGAACAAGTACTTTGCTCGCTCCGCGAAGCTGTAGATTTGCTCTATAGACTTCCGGCCATCCTCCTTTGATGATGACACCCCCGGTAAGGATTTTCGCCTTTTTAAATCCCTTTTCGGTGACTTCAGCGCGTAAGATTTCTTCAAAGCCTGGCGGAGTTACCAGTAAAATTTCCAACGAGGTATTATCTTGCATTCGGCACGTCTAACGGCTCTTTGGGACCTTGTCCACCGGAATCGCATTCGCCATAAGGTATCCCCTATTGAGGGCGGTCCCCTTCCAGCGTCACACGGTGCATCAGACGTTTGAAGCCATGATAGTCATTGATCGGGTTATGCTGGCAGGAACGGTTGTCCCAAAAGGCGATTGATCCCCGCCGCCAGGCGAACCGGCAGGTATATTCTGGCCGGATTTGTTCCTGATAGAGATAGTCGAGAAGCGGTTCACTCTCTTCCACGGTCATATTTTCAAAGCGAACTGTATGACCCGGATTAATGAACAAGGACCTCTTCCCGGTTTCCGGATGAGTTCTGACCACCGGATGGACGGCTTCCAGGACGGCCTCAGCAGAGGCTTTTCCACTATCATCCAGCCGGGCCTGTCGTGTGGATTTAGCGAGCGGATTTTCTGATGAATTGATGGCGTTCAGCTTTCCAAGTATTTCTTTCAATCCTCCGGACAGCCCGTCATATGCTTTATACATATTGGAAAAAAGGGTATCGCCTCCATAAGGGGGGAGTTCTCTTGCCAGCAAAATGGAGCCAAGCGGCGGCTTTTCCTTATAGGTGGTATCTGAGTGCCAGAGGCCTCCGAAATTCACTGTTTCATGTTCCAGTTTCAAAATACAGACGATTTCAGGATAGCCTTCCAGACCTTTAACGAGTGGATATTCAACCGGATTGCCAAATTTCCGCGCAAAAGCGATATGCTGCTCTGGCGTAATCTCCTGATCGCGGAAGAAAATCACCAGATACTCAAGAAGGGCTGCGCGGATCTCCTCAATAAGACCGTCTTCCAAAGGATCTCGTAAATCTACTCCTGATATTTCTGCACCCAGTGCACCGGAGATCGGTGTGACCTTTAGTGGTTCTGAAATAACCTGCATTTTTCGCCCCCAAAAGGCAGAGAATTTTCTGCCGCCGTTTTTCTTTTTTATTCGGTTCTGGATATCTTGAAGGAGGCCGGCTTTTTGCGTCAAGCAGACAGGGGAAGGTGGTACTGAATTATTTTCTATGGAAAATTTCTGTCTTTAAGGTGATTTTTTGAGGGCTCGAAGATCTATTGCACTGTTTCACCCGTAAAAACAGTAAAGAGGGTCAAATGGATCACGGCAAACAGCATATCTGGATCATCGGCGCAAGCTCGGGCATTGGAAAGGCCTTGGCAGAAATTTACAGTTCTGCTGGCTGGATAGTCACGGCTTCCGCCCGAAATGAAGAAAAGCTTGGGGCTTTGAGCGGGCAAAATGGCAATATATCGTCACTTCCTCTGGATGTGCTGGAGGAAAACTGTTTTGAAAGGGCTTTCAAATATTTCAGGGCCGGGGATTTGATGCCCGATTTGGTCCTCTATTGTGCAGCCAGCTACAAGCCCGGCGGACTTTCGGTGCTGAACCAGGCGGAAGCCGGTCAGCATATGGCGGTTAATTATCTTGCATTCACGGGCCTGGTCGATGCAACGGTCGCTGAATTTTCTTCAAGGGGTTCAGGGCATCTTGCTGTCATTTCCTCTTTAGCCGGATATTGCGGGTTGCCAAATGCAGCCCTTTATGGTCCGACAAAAGCAGCCCTTATCAATCTTTGTGAAACCCTGAAGCCTGAATTTGATCAACGGGGCCTGAGCCTGAGTGTTATCTGTCCGGGATTTGTCAAAACACCGCTTACAGATAAAAATTCTTTCAAGATGCCGTACCTTATGGAGCCACAGGAAGCGGCAATCCGGATCAAGAAAGATCTGGATAAAGGGGCGTTTCAAATCAGCTTTCCCTGGCAAATGACCCTGACGCTGAAACTCTTGCAAAAACTCCCTTATTTCCTCTATTTCCGGATAATGAAAAGGATGAAATCATGACGGAAAATTCACGTGCTGAGCAAAAAGCCACGGCACAGGCCTATGTGAATTTTTATGAGGCGCTGTCTCCCGCCAATCTGGGTGATCTTGAAGATATCCTGAGTGAAGACGTTCATTTCATCGATCCCTTTAGCGATATCAGGGGACGCGATCATGTGATGGGCATTCTTCAGAAAATGTTTGATGATGTGGATAATCCGAAATTCACAATTCTCGATGTCGCCTGGTCGGAAAGTTCCTGTTACATGCGCTGGCATTTCAATTGTTATTTTGCAGTTCTTGGAGACTGGATGTTCAAAGGGATGACAGAACTTCGTTTCAACGCCGAAGGGAAGATTTGCGCCCATTACGATTACTGGGATTCCGGTCTTCATTTTTACGCAAAACTTCCCGTAATCGGATGGTTTGTTCGGTTGGTCAGGAAGAAGGCCAGCTTCAAGCCGGCTTCTCAATAACAAAAAATCCGACATTGATTGATCCGGCCTTAAAGCCCGCCTCGCAATATTCCAGATAATAAAGCCACATGCGCTTAAAACGCGCGTCAAACCCGAGAGCTTCTATCTTGGGCCAGTTTGCAAGGAATTCCCGTTTCCAGTGGATCAGGGTTTTTGCGTAATCCATTCCGAAAAATTCCTGGCTGCGGAGCTTCAGGCCTTGCTGTCGAACTGCTTTTTCCAGCGCTTTGGGGGAGGGGAGAAATCCTCCTGGAAATATGTAACGCTGAATAAAATCCACATTATTGCGGTAATGTTCAAAATGTTCTTCAGCAATTGTTATGGCCTGAAGAACAGCACGGCCACCGGGTTTCAGGCAATTACTGATGGTTTCAAAATAGACCGGCCAGTGTTCTTCACCCACAGCCTCGATCATTTCAATGGAGACAATTGCATCATATTCACCTTCAAGATCCCGGTAATCCTGAAGGGAAAGGTCAATATGTTCTTCAAGCGACTCCCTGGCTGATGCCGCTTTTGCATAGGCTAGCTGTTCCGTTGACAGCGTTACGCCCTTCACCTTATGCCCTGCGCGGGCCGCTTTCAGGGCCATGGCCCCCCAGCCGCACCCTATTTCCAGAACGGAGCTTTCTTGCTTCAAATTCATCAGGTCCAGGATATAAGCGTATTTTCGCTCCTGCGCCGCGACAAGATCTTCCTCACTTTCTCCTTCAAGCCTGAAGGCAGAGGAATAGGTCATGCTCTCATCAAGCCACAATTTGTAAAAGGCATTTCCAAGATCATAGTGAAAGGCAATGTTTCGCCGACTTCCAGCCTTGGTATTCTGCCGTTTCAAGTGCCAATGGCGTGCATTTCTTTTGCTAAACCATCCGGAGTTAAGGGCGCGATCGAGAATGCTTCTGTTTTTTTGCAGCAGAATAAAAAGATCAACAAGATGGTGACAGTACCAGTCTCCCTGCAGATTTCCTTCGGCGAGGGACAAGGGATCTCCGGAGAGTAATTTCAATAATAACCGGTCCGTCCGGATCCGGATATATATGGGATCAAAAGTTTCATCCCCAAAGGACAGGAAGCGGCCACTCGGCAGAATGCAGATTATATGCCCGTCTTTCAAATCCTTGAGCATCCGGTTCAACAGAAACGCCCAGGCATTGTCAACAATGGTGTAGCGATCGGAAAAGGTTTTCAGCTCCGGCAGGGAGGGAGAGATACTGTGCTGACTTTGATGAGGACTCATGAGGCTCCCTCTTTCGATATTTTATTATTGGAAATGCTTGACGTAATACCGGTGACAGGAACGGCTGGTGGGTCGGGTCTTTGCTGATAAGCTGCCCCCTTTATCCAGAGCTTGAGAGCCTCCCAGTGAATGGCTGCAAGTATTTTCCCGCCCATCTGAAAATAGGAGAGGGCAAGAGCAAGCATTGCCTTTCTACTGATTTTCAGTTTCCGTCCCCGAAAGGAAGCGGTCAGGAGGGCTTGTTGTTGTTGCGCCTGATTTATCGTGATGGAGACGGTCTCCTTTGGAGGAGTTATCTTGAACGTGTAATGACAATCCATCTCGATAAAAGGGGAGACATAAAAACACTTGTCGCAGCTATGGCGATAAGGAGCGCTCAGCCCATCAGAAATTTTAAAGGCATAATGATGCCTTTGACCAAAGGTGTTACGAACCTGGTAAAGAATGGCTTTTACTTCCTGATTTTTCCCGTAGCAGAAAAAGACGGTAAGGGGATTAAAGGCCCGTCCTAAAAACCGGGGATAAGCCAGCATTTCAATGCGGGCCGGGACCTCCTCATTAGAAGAGAAAATGCCAGAACAGGTCAGGAGGTCCTGGACATATTCAGTAAGACGCTCATATCCCTCCTCCATATGGTCTTTCTCGTGAAGGCTGAACAAATTGAAGCGGTTAAACGAAAAGAAAGGGATATCCCGCGTTGTCTTTGCGGGGTTCGTCAGATCCAGACATACTGAAAAGACTTTATAAACAAGTCGATGTTTTATGGCGTCATGACGCTGGTGATAGACCTTCCCCTGGTAGCATTTGAAAGGTTCGATTTCTTGCTCATCAGGAGGGATCATTCCGCGGCCTCCTGATTGGAGCTTTGCGTAAATTCAGGAAGATGAAGACGCCCGGAGGGGTTCTCGACAGTCCAGGGGCGTTTCAGGCCGCCCAGGCGCTCGGCAACCTCGAGGCCTGCCTGCAGTCCGTCTTCATGAAATCCGTGTCCCATATAGGCCCCGCAAAACCAGGTTCTCTTGTGTCCCTGCAGGGACCAGATCTTTTGTTTCGCCTGCTCTGTCCCTTCATCAAAAACCGGGTGGGCATAAACATAGCTTCTCAGAATATCGCCTTCGCGAGGCTGGTGAACGGGGTTAAGGGTTATGAAAAGATCCTTTTCTGTCGGTAAAGGCTGCAAGGCATTCATCCAGTAACTCACACATTGTGCGACATTGTCAGAATTTCCCTTTATATAATTCCAGGCCGACCAGACTTTCCTGCGTTTCGGCATCAGGCTTTCATCCCGATGCAGGATCGCCAGGTTTTTCTGATAGCGAATAGCTGAAAGAATGTCTTCTTCCTGCTCTGTCGGTCCTTCCGCTCCCGCTTTCAGGAGCCGAAGGGCCTGATCCGAATGACAGGCAAAAACGATATGATCATATTTTCTGTCAATGCCTTCGCGCATCTGAAGGATTACCGAGCCGGGTTTGCGGGAAATACTGTCGATAGTGGCATTCATGAAAATCCGGCCCGAGATTTCCCTGGCAACCCGATCCACATATTGTTTTGAGCCCCCGACAACAGTTCGCCATTGGGGACGGTCGCGAAGTTGCAGCAGGCCGTGATTGTCGCAAAACTGGACAAAACTTTTAAACGGAAAAGCCAACATCTGGTCCATGGGCATTGACCAGATCGCAGCCCCCATCGGCAACAGATGATCGTCCTTAAAGACGGCACTATAGTTGTTTTCAATAAGATATTGCCCCAGAGAGTATTCGCTGTAATGCTCTTTTTGGGCGTCAAGGCGGGCATGAGCATAAAACCGGCGGATATCCCGAAGCATCTTCAAAAATACCGGATTGATAAGATTGAGGCGCCGTGCAAAAAGGGCTGCTAAACCGGATCCTGCATATTCCTGGGCACCCTTCTGGGACGAAACGGCAAACGACATTGTGGTAGGGGATGTTTCGATTTTCAACAGATCAAAAAGAGCCGTCAGGTTTGGATAGGTGTGGTTATTATAGACAATAAACCCGGTATCAACGGCCACCTCTTTATGATCAAGAGTGACAATCTGGGTATTGGCGTGACCACCCAATCGATGATCTTTCTCAAACAGATCCACATCGTGATTTTTGGAAAGCAGCCACGCAGCTGATAATCCAGAAATTCCACTTCCGATTACGGCGATCTTCATTCATCTATCCTTCTGATGCCTTTTCTTTTTTATGGAAGTGAAAGGGATTTGGATCACAGAAAATATAAGTGATCCAAAGAAGGGCATGGACCGTAAAAGATCCGAATTCATGCGAAGGGTGTACAAGATCATGAAAAAAGTGCAGCTTGAAGCAGGCCAATTAAAAGGGGGGCAGGATTTGACTGCCGATCAGTTAAACGACCTGCTTGTGACGCTTGGAAAGAAAAGATGTAAAAGCTCTTTTCGGACACTTTTTGATTTTTACGCACCGAGACTCAAATCCTTTTTTCTGAAAGTTGGAACCACAGAGGAAATCGCTGAAGAGCTTATTCAAGAGACTTTCGTTCAGATCTGGCGAAAAGCACAAACCTATGATCCGTCAAAAGCGGCGTCTTCGACCTGGATTTTTACCATAGCAAGAAACAGACGTATTGATCGTTTCCGTTCTGAAAAAAGCTATATTTTTGAAGATGACAGCTATCTTCATAAACATCTGGTCATGGAGGAAAGCCAGTCTCAATCTGTGTTCGAAAAGGAAATCGGGCATAAAATGCATAAAGCTCTTGCGCGGCTACCGGCCAATCAGTCAGAGATTATCAAGATGTCCTTCTTTCAGGATTTGAGCCATGGGGAAATTGCCGAATGCCTTTCGCTCCCATTAGGAACCGTTAAATCAAGAATTAGACTGGCTTTTAAACAGCTAAGGTCAATTCTTGCGGAATTGGACCAATGATCAATCACCATCTGAGCGATGAAATGATATTAGCCTATGCAGCAGGAGCCCTTTCCGAAGGGCAGGCCATGGTTGTTCATTGTCATCTTGAATATTGCGATCACTGCGCTGCCCGCCTAAGAGAAGCCGAAGCCCTTGGTGGCGCCCTGCTTGAGGAACTGGACGTTCCAACCCTGACGTCACTCGACTTTGATGACATGTTTGCCAAGATTGAAGTCTCTGAGGAGATGCAGGAGCCTCTTTCGATGGAAACATCAGATACGCTTCAGGAAAGAGCAACACCTGCAATGCTTCGGAATATTCTCGGGCATGGGATTGAAGATGTGAAATGGAAGCGGGTCGGTCCCGGCATTCGGCAATATGTTCTCCCTCTTGATCTGCAAGAGGGAGAGAATGTTCGGTTGTTACGTCTTTCTCCTGGATTTGTTACTCCCATGCATACCCATCGCGGGTCCGAGATGACGTTGGTTTTGCAAGGCTCCTTCTGCGATGAAACCGGACGCTATGCGGTTGGAGATATCCAGGATGCGGATGGGGATCTGGATCATCAGCCGGTTGCTGATACGGATGTGGATTGCATTTGCCTCGCGGTGACCACAGCTCCTCTTCAATTCCGGGGTCTTATCGGAAAACTGATGCAGCCTCTTGTCGGGATCTAGGTCTTCTTATGAGAAAGCCTTGCATGAGCCCATACCGGAGAACTTCCTGTATTCTGGATTTTTGATGGAACAGCATAAAATTTGAAGCCAGAGTTCGGCAACTGTTCCAGGTTCTTTAGGTGCATAACAATCGGGATATTGCTTTCAAGGAGAAGAGCGCGTGCTGGCTGTGTTTCCAGATGCGTATCGTCGAGGCTGAGCGAGTCTATTCCGACTAGAGCAGCACCCTTCTTCTGAAGATAAGATGCCGCTGCTTCCGTCAAAAAGGGGTGGTTTTCAAGATACTTGTCAGAGTCTTGGAATTTTCTCCATCCCGTTTCCACAAGCACTGCCTTTCCAGATACTGACGATGCGGCGAAATGTGTCCAGTCAATGGCTCTTTCTTCCATTCCCGAAACCCTGATAACAACGCCTTGCAAACCGGAAACAGTTTCGAGTTCTATTTTTTTCTGAGAAGATCCATGAGATGTACTCAGATATGTGCCGGTAATTGAGGCAAGCCCCATTTGGTTGGCTTTAAGCTCACCAGTGGCCGTCATGGAATGGCTAAGATCTACTATAATTCCGGCTTGATCAGCAGTTTCAGTCTGGCTTTTGTTTCTTTTATGCGGCTCTTCAATGATCTCTTTGTTGAGGATCCGTGCTTTACCGACCATCAGCAAATTCATGTCACCAATGATGTAGTCGGCCAGATCATCGTCTTTGATGTCATCTCCGTCAATATCCAGTCTAAACCCCTGGCCTTGAATGCCGCCGCCATTTGAAAATTCAATTTCAAAATCGAAACAGACGCGTTTATCCATCATGACGCCCTGCCTTTGCCTTTGCAGCTCGATGCCGACGTACTTTTGCGCGGTTGCCGCATCCTGATGAAGAGGAGCACCAGCGACGGTTTTGGGCTCTTGTGTTGTCGAGAAAGAACATCTGGCATTCAACACATCTTCTAATTCGATCTGATGAGGGTTCGCTCAGGCACAAAACTGCATCTGCTGCAATTGCTGCGAAGGACGCTCGCACAGTATCGCCTGATGTGAGTTCTATATGCCCTGAAGACCATTGAGGGCGAAGGTCCGGTTCAGCAGCCAGTTGATTTATAAAATCCATATCCATCGGGTCTGGTTCCTGGCCGGAGACGATCGCATTTACAGACTGAAATATTGCTTCTCGAAGCTTCCTGATCTTCTTGAGCTCGGATCGGGAAACGTCAGGCTCATCCCCGAGATGGGGAATAGCCTGTGTAAGCCACCGACCCAGATCAGACGGATTTTTCAGAAGATCATTGGGCGTTGTTGCCTGATTGGCAATCGTATCAACCAGATTTAAAGAGAGGCAACCAGCCGTGAATTCAAAGGAAGTTCTTGTCATATTGCCTCATAAGTCAAAACAGGTACGTAACCTATTTAATAGGTTACGTACCTTATTGCAAGAGGAAACGGAGTAATCCAATTGCAATGAAGAGCCCCAGCATTAATACCAGAGACATTTGTTGTTCATATCATCTGCAGGCTGACTGTCATTATTTCTGTTGTGACAATCCTCCGACACCGGGTGTTTTGCACTGGAGTTTCAGTTTTTTCCAGGCGACCTTCAAACCGGTCGGCTTCGTGGTGAGATCATTCACCTTCGCCTTGATGGTCGTGGTTTTCGAGACTGAAACCCATTTTGCGAACTCAGCCTGGTATTTGCCGCCGCCAACAGGTTTTGCCCAGGCATTGACCAGCTGGCTTTTCGCCTGCTTATGTCCGAGCTTTGTCCACAATTTCAACTTTACGGGTCCTTCGCGATTGGCCGCTGCGCGCAGCAGGATCTTACCCTTCTTGCATTCAAGACCGATCGAGGGCTTGGAGACAGCATTTGAATAGGTCGACAGGAACAAGTCCAGTTTTTTCAGTTTCATCGGTGCCTTCTCATCGACATCCAGATTGACCGGCTCAGGCTTTTTTTCCACCGGCAGACAGATGACAGGCATTGGAACAATTGAATGAGCGATATGTGTTGGTTTATTAAGAGGAGATATTTCAAAGCGGACATTATCAAAATAGGTAGCCTTGCCGGAACTTGCCCCCAGGGTGACAACAAAATTCTCACTGAATGATCTCTTCACGGTTGGACCTCCCGGTGTCAAATGCTTGTTGCACCGGTCAATAATATGCTTGCCGATCTTGGCTGATGTCTCTTTCCCTATTGGCGCCTTCATCAGGGCTGTTGGATTGAAACTCATAGGCAAGGTTCTAAAAAAATCCCTGTCCCCCACAACTTCTTCAAAAAGCCGTTCTGTCGGAGCGCAGGCAGCGCCGTTACATTTACCAAGATAGACAGCAGCACTTGAAACATAACCGGGCCACTTTGTATCAATGGTCATCTTTGCCCTGAAATGTACCTTCCCGGACTGGATCTTGTTCCATTTCTTACCGTCAGTGGAGATCACATAGATAATCTGATCCTGATTTGTCACAGTCTTGATCGACATATGCTTTATCTTTGCCGTGTCAGCTGCCGAGACATCCGGAATAGTGATCAGTGAGGTGCCGACAGCAAGCGCGCTCGTCACGATAACTGTTTTCAATAGCTGCGAAAAATTCGATGAGGTTCGCCAGGTCGCCGGGCCAGAAAAGTGATTTTCAAACATCCTTAAATTCCTTTTACACAAGTAATATTCATTCTAAGTGTAACCTTTTAAGCAGGTTACATAACACAAAATAATACAGATCTGTATGACAAATCGTATTATTTTGCTTGTAACTTTGAAATGTTCAGCGCCTAGGTTGCCGGCGCTTTACAATATCCGGTTGCAATATTGTTTCCTTCATTGGTTTCTTTAACATCCAGTTTGGAATCAACCTTGATCACATATTTTGCCTTGCCGTTCTTCCAGGCAGATGCAGGGATCGGAAAAGCAATGTAGGATGTACCAAAACCAGGTCCAGAATCGATATATGGATCTTCAATCACGCGCTCTGACGGCAGAGCGTTTGGGAATGTTACGCGATTGATAAACTGACCACCGGCTTTTGTTCCGTTATTCTTTGCACCAACCAGAATATATTTTGCAGCACCACCATTATTGGTGCCACAGAAACCACTGTTCGGTGCACCAGGGAAAGGCCCTGCCGGAAATTTTGCTGCCGGATATAAATCTACGAACGGCTTTGGCTTGAAACCGCCAACCGCACGATTTGGTTTACCGGCTTTCTTTCTTTCCGGCTTTTGTGGTGTGGGAGAAACTTTCATATGAGGCTTTGTGCGCTCGAATGTCTCTTTTGCTCCGCCCGCTGCCTGGGCGTTGCCAACAAGGTTAAATGCTGTTGCCAACGCAACAGAGGCAGCCAATAGTTTAAATGTCATCATGTTCAGGTCCCCTGATTTGGAGTTTAGCGTGATATCGCTAATCCATGTGTCGGACCTGACGGTATAAAGGTTCAAGGATTGTTGAAAAAAGCCGATTTTATTCAGGCGGCTCCCAATAAACTGAATAAACGAGCAATATCTAGAGTTGTTTATTCTCGTCCAAAAGCCCTTCCTTAAGCGCATGGACAAGAAGTTCTGATGCAGAATGAACGCCCAGCTTCGCCATAAGGCTTGCGCGATGCTTTTCGACGGTGCGAATACTTAAAAACAGGCGTTTTGCGATCTCTCCGTTTTGCTGACCCGTTGCAATCATGGACAGAACTTCCCGTTCCCTGTTGGTGAGTTTGACTGATAAATTCGTCTTATCCAGGATGTCCTTGGCTTCTTGAGAGACATACCGTCCCCCTTCCAAAATGGTCAGTACGGATTTTTCGACTTCCTCACCGGAACTCGATTTCAGCAGGATCCCCTCCACATCAGCTTGTAACCAGTCCTTGAGGATGTTTGCCGATTTAAATCCGGTGAAAAGAAGAATTGCTGTTGAGGAACTCCATCTGCGGCAATCTGCAAGAACTTCAATTCCTTTTGCCTGAGGCATTGCTGCGTCAAGAACCAACAGATCCGGCTGATATCTTTTTACGGCAGCAATAGCAGCAAGACCGTTATCTGCTTCTGCGACCACATTGACATCGTCCAGCCGCTCAAGGATTTGCAAAAGGCCACTGCGCACGATCATATGATCGTCAGCAATGACGACGGATTTAATCTTCCTGTCCTTATCACCCTCACTCTTTGTCATAAAAACTGCTTTTTTCCATCCTTAAAATCACATGACTGTCCTGGTCCCAAATCCGTGTTACCGGGCGGATGGTGTCGGGCATCGCGGACAAACCCGGGCTCCTGAAAATGGGTAAAGCTACGCATATCCGTTCCCCCTTTTGGAGCCTATTATGATTTTATCATTTAGCTTCACAATAAAAAAAAGCGCGTGGTGCAAAAGAGGGAAAGGGAATGATCAAATCTGTTCTTTGGTCGCAATTCCACATTGCGTCTGCTTTTCTGTTGGTTTTGGGGCTCACGGGTGTTGCCCTCGCAGAAGGAAGTACGCCAACGAGTAATCCGCGATCCGCTTTCGCTGGATGTGATGAGGGAAAGGGTATTCCAAATCATGAAGACCCGCGTGGCCGGATTGAGGCAAGAAACCAGGTCAACAAGATTACCCGGCGAACCTTTGCAAGCTTCAGTCTTGATGAACTGGAAGAGAATGTAACCGGGGGGATGGAGGGGCTCTGTTGGTTCAGGCTGGATGGCGTCTGGCGAGAGGTGGGAGCTATTTCACTGGATCGCCGGTTTGAAAATGCGGATATCTGGGGCAGTGATGTTCCTGAATTGCTGGCCCTTTCCAATGGCACCTATACGACCCCCGGATATCTTGATATTCAGACCGGTGAAGATCCCGAACGAACTTTATTTATCACGACAGGCCTTACCTATACCCGCTATATTGCCTTTACCAGCAGTGACGGTATCCCCCTTGCTGAAGTTTTGAAGCGCGGGGGGCCTCGCAAGACCTATCAGACGTCGGCAAGATTTCCTCACGGACAGCAATTGGTGGTTGATGTGACCCGAAGTGGCCGGGTTCGACTGCAAATCGGCAACAAATCCTTTATTCGGCCGAAGGCGGGGATCTCCAAAGCGACAATGTCATCTCAAATAGCTGCAAATGATGCCTTTCTCATCAGCTATAATCTTGAAAATCTGTCAGCCAGCCGCAAAGGCTATGACATTGTTAAACAGGATCCTTTTTATCTGTTGCAAAATCCGAAATTCGAGGTTTTTGCACGGGTTGACCCTCGCAATTATGTCATAACAGAGAAACGGACCGTCCCTCTTGGGTTCAGCCTGGTTCAGGAAGCCAGTCAGGGAGCGATTTACAGCAAATCCCTTGTTTCCAGTGAAAGCGAAATTCAGAAATCCATTGCCCATAGCTTCGGTGCCAAAGTCAAGGGTACAGTCCCTGCGGGCGCTGTTCCCGTGACCGTCAAGGCTGGGTTTGATGCGAGTATCGGGATGATGCGAAGCATGCGGCAAAGCGAAACGGTTTCGCAAGCCATTGGCTATTCCAGAGCAAAACAATATGCACTGGTGGTGGACCATCCCTATGTCACACTTTCCGACGATTTCCTGGATGCGGTTGAGGATGCCCGGCGGTATGATAAATATGATGCGCTGCTCGAAAAATTTGGAACTCATTATCCAAATGCGGTGACCTATGGCGCAGCCGCCAAGATGACCCAGTCCTTTTCGGAAGAATCCTATACAAAAAAAGCGGAAATCAACGGCAGTTTCAGGTTGGAGGCGGGGGCAAAGACCTTTGGCCAGAAAGGTTCTGCCTATTACGGGATCAAGGCTGGTGAGAAAACGAGTAACACCGGGACAATAGGCGAGGAAGGTGCAACTTTCGTCGCAGTTGGCGGAAACGGGTCCTGGAATGAAAACGGATATAGTGCGGGGAATACACCCTATCCCATTCTGCTGGATCTGAGGCCACTTGATGAATTGCTGAACCCGATGAACTTTCCGGGAGAGCCTGAGATTTATCAGGATGTCCGGCAAAATCTGAAAAAGGCGATCAACCGGTATATTCAGAAGAATACCCGGGAGCTCAGTACTGCAAATCAGCTTCCGCTTGTTTCCCCGAAAAAGAAAGAACCTGTTGAGACATGGCAGATTTATGTCAAGCACACCTGGTGTACCGGCAAAAAACACTGGATTGTGAAAGATGCTGTTGGAACTCTCTCCGCTGAGGCCTTTCTTGGGCAGCGGAGTAAAAGGCTGACAGTGACAAAGGATAAAGGGCTATCAGCTTCTTGCAGTAAAAAGAAGAAAACCAAAAGTTACAGATATAAATCGGCGAGCCCGGGCCTTCTGACGATCAGGGGAACACGCAGCGAAATTGCCGGTTTTGTGGTCGCCTATAAAATGTCCTGGCGCTATCGCCCGAGCAATAAAAAGAAATTCCGCAATCATAGCAAAAGCTTCAAGCAGCCAACTGTGTTTAAAAAAGGCCTGGCTGTTGGGAAAAGCAGGGATATACGCTGGTCTATCGGGACCAAGGGGCTGCCGGATTTTCACCTGAATGTGCGTTTCAGACGCGTGTCCTGATGGTGTTTAAGAAAAGGACCAATCGATGTTCAGATACCTGATTTTAATGGGACTTGTTGGCCTGTTTCTCTTCCCGGTGCCCGGAAGTGCCGGGCAGAAAAAGCCCTATGTGCCGGATATCGCCGAATTCGATGGTACCAACGGAATTGCCGTTGAGGCAGATCCTGGTCTCACTATTCGGGAAACCGGCACTATCGAGTTTTGGGTCGCACCGGGCTGGAAGAAGGACCCCGGATATGACCCGGTTGTTCTTTCGAACGCCGGACCGGAAGGCGTGTTGTATCTGGTCTCCATCCTTGCAGATCGCAAGGGGATTGAAGTGGCTGCAGGGGATCGTTCCGTCTATGCGGCTTTCGACTTTACAGATGATAAAATGCACTATGTCGCGATCAGTGACTATGAAGATGAGTTGCTGATTTATATTGATGCGAAGCTTGTCGGACGGTTTGAAGGCTTTTCCTTTAAAGACCTGCCTTCAGCAGGCTTGTGGATCGGAACAGGAGATGGTGTCTCGGCGCCGTTTAAAGGGGCGATTGCTGCCCTTCGGATCTGGAGCTATGCCATTGCACCAGAGGACCTGATCCTCTTTTCCCTAAAAGATGTTTCTGCGGATGAGAACAATATTCATCCTGCCCTCGACTATCTGCAAGGGATCAGTGATTTCGATAATCGGGATTTTTATATCGCCGAGAACAGCCCGCCTGCCGAATAGAGGAAAAGGAGAAAGAATATGAAATCGATAATGACCGCAGTCGTGCTCTTCACAGCTGCCCTGTTTCTTATGGTGAGTGTTTCGGACACGGCATTTGCGTCCCGACATGGAAAACCCGGTACAGGCACCAAAAAAAATGTTGGAACCCAAACCGAAAAGGCGACTAAACCTGATGCTAAAGGCTCAACCTCTAAAAAGAAGGGTAAAAAGAAATTCTCTAAGAATCGCCCTAAAAAGCCAAAGGGAGCTCCTTCTGCAAAACAAAAAGCTGAGAATGACAAGCTGCAAAAGACCCAGAAAGCGAAGCTTGCCAATAGCAAACTGTCAGAAACAGCGGCAAAACACCGGGCTGTTGATATGACCAATCTCGGATTTAATAAATCCGTATCCGGTGCACCTGTTGCTGCCCCTATTGATGCTGTTAGAGGTGCTGTTCAGAAAGCAGATCGGGTGGAAGCACGGACAAAAGTGAAAAAAAGAATACGCCGCCAGGCCAGAAGCTTTAAAGCGGGTGCCTATAAAGAGGGCGAACAAGGCTAGCGGAGGGTATCCCACCAGTTTTCAAGGGCGGAGAGTTTGGCGGGAAGCAAGGTGCTTAATCCACCTGTAAATTCTTCCCAGATCGGTTTTGCTGCTTCTGGAACTGCGACCAGGGTAGGAATGCCGTCCGCCATGGCGGCAAGGATATCATCGGCAAGACCAATGCCCTGCTGCTCGCTTTCGCCAAATTTTTCGACCACAAGAAGATCAACCGGTTTGGCAATGGCTCGTCTCAGGATCGCGCTTGATTCAGTAAGGACCGAACGATTTAAACCGCAGGCGCCTGCTTCAATATCTTCCTTGCTGGGCCTGACAATTGGAAAACGTTCGCCGTTATCCAGAGCGATGGCATCAACGCCAAGGCGGACGCCATTATCGTCGCGAATAACTTCCTGAAGAATACCACCAACAGCATAGCCTTTTGCCTTCATCGCTTCTACGAAACGAGGCAGTGCCTTTTCATCAGCAGATTGCGAAGAATAGAGCATTGCGGCTGCATGAATAGCGGGTTGGTCAGACATTAATCCCGATCCTGTTCCTGTTAAGGGGGAGATCACTTCTCCTCTGTGGCAATAGAGCAGATTGCCGATAAAGATCCATGATTTTGATCAACTGGACCCGTTTCGAAATCATTTTAAGTTCTAAAAGGAATTTTCAAGATACGTCTCGGGAGAAACAGGACAAAAATTACTATCAAAATAAAAAGGATATTCTATCAAAGCGCCAAATATAAGTTCCTCCAGCTTCAGCTTTCTTGTCCGGCGCTGGAATTTGATGTCATATTTGTCCGAGGTCAACCCCCACCCTGCATAAAAGGGGGCGCCATAGGTTGTAACAGCCACGTCGCGCAGCAAGGCTTCAAAGCCGAGAAGTGAAGTCATGGTTGCGACTTGATCAATGAGAGGGGCTATCTGATCTATCGTTCCCTCCCGGATGATCAGGTCTGCATAGGAAAGAGCGCGGTCCCTGGATAGCTCACCCTGTCTTTGAGCCAGTTCAACATCTGGATGTGGTTTATAGATTATACGCGCTTCAGGGAAATCTGTTCGGACCTGTTTAAGAAGCTCTAGATTGGTTTTAACAGGACCAGTCCCTTTAAAAATCGAAGCATCATCCTCAACCTGACCTGGGACTAAAATACTTTCCCGATCTGATGGTGGAAGATCAATGGTCGAGTTCTGTAGATTATACTTGTTCAGTTGTTTCTCGAGGATAGTAGATCGGAGCTTTTGCGCCCGCTCTCGCTCGTCATGAGTAAAGTTATGGGCGTTTAAAAATGTCTCGAGATCTGAAGGCTGATTTGGATCGTAGTAAATTCCCTGCCTGTCAATGACAAGAGATTGCGCCGGAGTAAGATGCGCACCCAATCCTTTAGACCGGATAAATCCATCTTCCATATGTAAAATTCTGAAATTTCCCGATATATCGGTCTCTTTTGCAGAACGCGTCATCTTCGAGGACCAGCACAGTAAGTTCGCATGCCTTTGAAAACCCCACTCGACCCCTTTTTCGAGCTCTTCAAAGAAGCGTAGCTTTGAAGGACGAAGAGCTTTCCTGAGGTTTTTACGCTTCCATTTTGAAAATCCAAAGCAAGCGATTTTGTCTGATAAGAGACTTGCCAGTTTTTGTCCTGGAGCAAGATCTCTTAATATATCAGGCAGCATCTCTAGGGGGAGCGAGGGCGGGAGCCGCCAAATTCCTTCTGTCAGCAAACCGTAAAGAAGGTGTTCCTGTTCAACTTCTGTTAAAGGCTTTCGTTGAAAGAACTGACCGTTTCGTTCCTCAATAACAGGAATATCGAGAAGGAGAGCAAAAATAACAAGTGTCGGGGATTTACTGAGAACACAGTGACTGCGAGCTATCTTTGAAATCCAGTCGGAGTTTTTATTCTTTCGAAATGAAGGGCGTTCGTAATGATAGATCAGAGTATCAAAGTTATGTTGAATGCGGGAACTGAGATTACTGGGGCCCATCGATGAATACTTGAAATCAACAATGGCATAGGATTGGTTATCCGTAGGCCAGGCTTGAGGTATTTTCAGAAAATTCAGATAGCAACGTAGTGAAAACCGGATTTCATCGTCCAGATGTCCAGACCCTTCCTCAATGAAGTCCATCGCTTTTGCAAGGAGATCTTTACGGGGAATAAAGATATCTCCAAGCACTGGACTAATAGATAGGGACGTTTTTTCGTTGAAATGAACGCCCGGTCTTGATGAGAAAAATCCCAAAATTCTCTCACTAGGTGCGAACATGCTCATGAATGGCGGAGCCAATAAGCATGAAGAGTCCATAGATAATCGACAGGCCAACAAAGATGGAGAGCACTTCTTTCAGACGCAGAGGTTCGGTGGATTCGTCCGGAAAACTGGGTGGAACAAAAGGTACAAGATATACATTTTGTCTTGCCGCCTCATTTCTGACAGCGTCCAAAGTCACCAGAGTGTCTTCATAGATTTTCCGGTTCACTTCAACAAATAGCTGCAAGGCCTCAAATTTTTCAAGCTGTTCACTGACATCGTCAGTTTTTGCACTTCCAAGGCGCGACAGCTCCCTGTTTTTTTCTTTTTGAAGGGCAGCGATCTTGGATTTTATCGCTGCAACCTGTGGGCTGCTATCCGCCAGATAGGTTTTCATCTGAGCCATATCTGTTCGCGCTTCAGCAATCTGGGTTTCCAGATTTGCAACCAGTGTCATAATGGAGACAGCATTTACATTCGGATCGACAAATTGTGAGTTATTCCTGTATTCCGTCAGATCGCGTGCAGAAAGAAGGTAATTATCTTTTGCTTTTTCCAGTTCCCGTTCAGCGAATTTAATAGAATCCTGTTTTGCCCTGAAGGAAACCTGATCAACCATGATTTCGGATAAATCAACAAGTTCAAGTGCAATCATTGTGGCTTCTTCTGCCGTAAATGCTTTCACTTTTACTTCCAGGGTTCCCGTGCCGTCATCCTGGATAACGACAAAATCTTCAAAATAGGCTTTGAAATCTTCCTGGGTGGCTTCTGCAGGTAGACGAGCAAGAGAGTCTATTTTTGGATTGGAGTAGATTTCTCTTAAGGGGACCCTTGCCGTCAATTTTTCCATCAGGTCATTTGAATGTAAATATTCGGCGACCATATTTAGGTCTTGGCTTCCCGCACCGCGCCCCAGCGTTCCCATAAGACCGCCAGCGATGGATGCGCTAGCTGAAGAGGAACCCGAGTTTTTTACAATCAAGCGCATTTCACTGACATAGATGTCAGAAGCGACGAAATAGTAGTAGATCGTTGCAAAGCCGCTTGGGACTAAAACCAGCAAGATATATCCCAAAAGGACGAGAAATCCTGTTGAGGACTTCTTTTGAAATCCATTTGCTCTGGGTGCAGTTTCATAGAGTGTCTGAGAGGTCACCTCTTTTCCAGAGGTTGCCTGAACACTCTTTCCCTGTGGCGAAGGGTCGCTTTTTGCCGGGATATTCAACTTTTACTGGCCCTTTTTGTAAAACTTAATAGCGTCTTCAATATCCTCAAAGCCTATAAATCTCGAATCTTTAAGAACAAGACCTGTATCACAATAGTTTCGGATCGTGCCAGGATTATGAGACACCATAATCAATCCAGAGCGGTGACGTCTGGCTGCAAAGGCTTTTTGCGCCTTGTCCCTGAACCAGGCATCACCAACCGAGGTGATTTCATCAATCAAATAGAAATCAAAGTCAATGGCTAAGCTTAACCCGAATGCAATTCGTGAACGCATACCCGATGAATAGGTTTTCATCGGCATATCAATATATTCGCCGATTTCTGCGAAATCCTCAACAAATTCAGTAACGTATCGAATATCTGCTGAATATATCCGTGAAATGAAGCGTATGTTCTCTTTTGCTGTAAGATCAGCATGAAAACCACCTGCGAAGCCGAGCGGCCAGGAGACACGGGCATCACTAATGGTGATCCGTCCTCGATCAGGTCGCTCGGACCCGCCAATCATACGTAGAATGGTTGATTTCCCAGAACCGTTGCGTCCTAAAATCCCGATATGTTTATCGGTTGGCAGTGCCATCGTGATGTCACGGAGAATACTTCTATATCCGTTTTTGGTCGGGTAGCCTTTTGACACATTATGAAAAACAATCATTGCTCGGCAACCATCTGTTTTTGTTTTGTTGCGGAGTCGACCAGGAACATAATGATCAGAATAACGAGCAGACTTTGAAGGATGTATTCAATATTGCTGTAACGCGCGGCATAGCTTGTAAAATAAAAACCTCGAAACTGATCAATCATATGTGCTGCAGGATTTAGAAGAACAATATCTCGAAAAGCAGCAGGCAGATCGGAGATGATAAAGAAAACACCACTTGTAAAAAACATAACGCGGAAACAGGCCCCAACGACTTCGTTTAATGCACGAATATAAAAACTGAGGCAGGAGACGATATGTCCAAAAGCCATTCCAAAAATTGCAAGGCACGTGGCCATAAAAATGCACCCAACCGCGTCATGAACATTAATCTCGGTTTCCAGAGCGACATTGGCTAAAGCGAGGAGTAAGCAGAAAACAACTATTTTTGTTGCAAATTCCAGTATCATCCTTGCAATCACAACATCATATACGGTCACCAGGGGGTAGGTTAGCAAATTTCTATTACCGCGAATGGAATTCGTACATTGACTTCGTGTATCCGAAAAAAGAAACCAGGGGATAAATCCTGTAACAAGTACCAGTTCCAGCGGCATTCCTACAGGTGTTATACGCCCGGCATAACTTCTAATTCCGTAGAAAACGGCTATTTGCAGAAGGGGAAGAATAAATGCCCACAGATATCCAATTTTCTGCCGTCCAAATCGTGTTCTTGTCTCGCGAATAATGAGGGCCCACACAATACGCAAGTGAATTGCAAAAGCTGTTTTCCATTCTTTTAAGTCAATTGGAAGCATTCAACTCTGTTTCCTCAGCGTACCAATACATGTATTTATTCCGTTCTTCGCACGGAGTTTAGTTCAGCAGAAAATCCTGAACAAGCTTTATGCGGCCGCTTAGAGGCCTAATTTGTCCAAATAAATTTTTCGAGGATGATTGAGGATCAGCTTTATCTTGCCGTTTGCGAGTTCGGCCTTAAGTGATTTTTTCGGGTCATGAATATAAGTCGGCTCCCATAAATGCTGAACAAACTCCTGCCGTTCCGACTGAAAAGTAAGAATACTGTCCTCCAGATTACAATAGTCCAGGATCTCTTTTTGGTAAAAAGGTCCTGCAAAAAAAGATCTGATGAGAGGATCGTTCTTCTGCTTGTTGAGGTGAAACAAGAAGCGCCCGATTTCGTCGCCATGGGGGTTGGTATGTTGCAGGTCAGAGACATGTTCCTGTAAGCTTGTGGCCTGGCTATAGGCGAGTTGCTTGGCATTTTCTTTCCACTTATCGCCCGACAGCTGCCCAAAGCTCGTCTTGCCATTTCCCAATATTATTGATGTCAGGTCCTTTTCAAAATTATCGCTTTGGCACCAATTCTCAAATTCTATCGGGTCGTTTTTGAAGCAGGAGCTTCGGATCCAGGAGGATAAAGGGGAAGAATGAAGGCCAATTTCGCAGTTACAATATTTGGCAAGCTTACACAGGCATAGATAGGCTGGTGTGCTTTCATGATCTTCTGGTGCGAACCGCCAATTAATAAAAAAGGTTGATGTCATATTTCTGCGCCTGTTTTCAGCAAGCAGAATAATGGCGGGCAGAATATCCCACGCATGAGTATCGTGATAGAGAACAGCAATTTTTTTTGTCGCAGACGTCTTTTTCAGATCGCGCAGTGACATCACCTGGTAGTGATGGTGCTCAATGATATCAAGGAAACGCGCATATTTTTCCTGAACAGCCCAAAAATGTCGTGAAATGCTGTTAAAAAAAATATTTATTGCGTCTTTATTCTCCAGTAAAGGAAGCAGACCCTCCCAGTTTTTTGGGGGAATGGCTTTGAGGCTTTCCAGATTGCCCATTTCCACCGTTGAATATTGCGTAAACAACTTGTCCCATTCTTCCAGAATCCCGATATGTTGTGGGGAGAGTTTCCCAGCAGCAATTATGGAGGACAAACGATATCGGGCTGCTTTAATAAAGGGGTGTTGCCTGAATTTTTTTCTATTATAGGTTATCATTTCATTGCAGAAATACTTGAAGTCTGTACATTGAGCTCGAGTTGTAATACCCAGTGAGGGTGGGTGCGCGTAAGTTTGAATTCCAGCCGTAGTTTGCCCTTTGAAAACGTCATTGTAAATTCATGATTATCGGGAACTTAAATGGTCTTTAAACGGTCGACAAGATTTCGGTTTTGGCATCGTAAACCAATAGAGACCCCTGACCTGGATTATCTCGTCAGTAAACTTGCAAGGAGCCTCAACGAAGGACGCAAGCATGATGTCCTTCGCTATCTGGATCTGAGGGATTGGGAACAGCTCGACAAGTGTTTTGAAAATTACGGGCCAGATGAAGTTCTTGAACGATTGCGCCCTCTTTTTAAAGGCTGGCAGGAAAAATACCTTGCGCTGATGCAACTCTTCGAGCAGGGCGGGTATAAAACACGCGCCGTTGACGAATTTCGGCAAGCCGATGTGCAGAAGCCTTTCCTTTATTTATATCACGATGTTCATGCATGGGATATTCTTGCCGCACTTTCCATAGCCGATGTAAATATGCGTTTTGGGTATATAAGCACGTTTTTCCTAAATTGGGGATTTAGCCCTTTAGATAAATGCATGAAGACGCCCTATTCCATATTCAGGCACTTGCCGGAGAAGAATGTGCGAATTGGAATGCATGCCGGCCCCTTGTCTTCATGGATCCGCTTCAGGGTATTTGACGGAGATGATGCAGCCTTTATCAAATGGGCAGAAAAAAAAGAGAATATTGAACGGGAAATCCTTAAGCTTAGAGATGGGGTTTTTGGCAGGGTTTTTGACAAATATACACTCTCAGAAGCCTTAGAGGGAATGGAGCAGCAATTACAAAGTAACCTGTTGGAAATGCGTAAACGCTTTCCGAATGTCAATCTGATCAATCATCACGGAGATGAAGTGGGACGGGTTGTGGTACGAGGCAATCGCACACTTCCAATAGAACTGAGTGATCTGCTTAATGCAAGCTCAAGTCAGTTTTATAATAAAGAAAGGCTTGAAAAACTCTCCCTTCAGGAGAGCCTGGCCAATATCTGGCGAAAGAATAAAACCATTGTCAGACATCCGGAAAAAAAGAATAAAAATCAGTATTTTTCCGGGTTGGCGGAAAAAATTCAGGGTAAAAGCAATGTGTTCCTGATCAATCATCCGGATAATTTCAGAGCGGGTGTTGTACAGTATGATATCGATTTTGTGAAACACTACACGAAGAGCCACCGACCTTAAGATCAATATGATCTGTTTGAGGAAGTTTGAGGAATAAAAATTGGGAAAACTAAAGCCAATATATAGCTCGCTAAGAAACCTGGTTTACAAAAAACAGGCTCAGGATGATCGTATGGAAGGTGGTCATGCAAACGCTCCTCAATCAGAAAAGACTGTTAGACAGAACGCACGGAAAGAAAAGATCGGACAATCGGGCATATTAAACGCCTTTCCGTCAGAAAATATTGATTTTTCGAAAGGGATTTTTCTCGGTGGTTTCGCGCGGGGAGGAACCACATGGTCGCGTCGGGTGTTAGCGGCACATCCTGAGATTTTTGAGGTACCGGGTCAGGTAGAGTTTCACAATCTAAAGCAAGGTATTAGTAAAAAGACCCTGGCTCGAAAGCTTTCCAAAGTCGCGTCCGCTAAAAACAGTGTTTATGAATTGCCTAGTAGATTTGTAACAAAATCCCCTGCAAATTCCGTTGTGCTTCCGGAAATGCTGACAGCAGTGCCAGAAGCTAAATTCCTGTATATCATTCGGGACCCAAGAGATGTCCTGATCTCCTATCAGAGAACAGGTGCGCAGTGGACAGATCAGCAAAGCAGTTTTGATGCTGCGATGGGAAGAACGCGCCGGTATTTTGAAGGCTTTGCAGCAATTCAGGATTCCCCTTCAGTACATAGCTTCAAATATGAAGACTTACATCAGGACTTTAAAAAGATAACCAGTGAGATTTTTGACTTTCTGGGAGTTTCCAGAGACGATGACATCGTGCAAGCCTGCCTTGAGGAAACAGATTTTGGGAAGGCAACCGGTCGCCAGCATCAGGAAAAGCAGGGGCATATGCGTAAGGGCGTTGTCGGGGACTGGGCTAATTACCTTACCTATTCAGATGCCGAACGCTTTAAATCAGACCCTTTTTGGGCTGAAATGATGGCTGACTATGGATATGACTGGAATTTGCTCAGTGGAGAGCGCTTGCTTCGTGATCTCGTAGGAAGAATTGGCAACGGTGCGGGGCAGTCAGGGTCTATAAACGGCTTTTCGGTTATTCTCTCGATCGAAGGAGCAGATTGGACCTATCCTCTGGCTGTACGTGATCAATTTACACAAGCCATTGATTGGTGTCAGAAATATCAGATAGATTACGCGCTTGGTTTTCCTGTGACAACAGATGATAAAATTTTGAGCAAAGTTAAAGATGTCGTACCGAATTGCTCGAAAATTGTCCTGATTGAGGATGCTGCGTCCGTTAAAGAAAAAAATGCAGATACGGATCAGAAGGAACAGCTGGAGAAAGTTGTCGCATTCTTTAAGCAGGTAAATGCTGAAAGCTCCTTCTATTTTATGAAGGATGCTGAGAAAAGTGGACAGGATGACTATCTTGCCGAAATTGAGTTTGAGGCGCTCAATATTCATCCCCTTAAAGAAGATACTCCTCTGATAGAGGAGAAAAACGGTTCCCTGTTATGTCATTCTCTAGACGCTTGCATAGATCTTAGAAATTTGGGGACTAACACGCCTCCACTTCCCGCCGGACTGACCGTTATGTTCCGCCCGGCTGCGGTATCCATAAGAGCGCCCTTGACCCTCGGGTTTCGTCGATGAACATCGGCTTGGTTCATAAGGAAGTACAGCTTTGATGAGAACAGGGAAAATCTGGAAGCGACATTTTGATCGTGTATTTGGTTTTTCGGACTGGGTTGAGTGTCGAGTTTCCGAAGAGATTTATGATATATGCTTGCTGCATGATTCCCTTGGGCTTGAGGCTGCGCGTTATGTGAAGGATCAAATGGGCTGTCCGCTGATTTATGACGGCGTTGAATATCCGGAATATAGCGGACGTTCTGGCCGCACGGGTGAGATGTTTGCCGCGGAGAAGCATGGCTGCTCGCTTGTGCATCGCCACGAGCTTGAGATTTATCGCCAGCTTGACGGTTTGATGGTGGGCACCCGGGGGGTTGCGGACTGGTATGGGGCTCATTCTGATATTGTCCCGGCCCGGATAGTACGCAAC
>JAKSCD010000350.1 GCA_022360775.1 Sneathiellales bacterium
GAATAGGCTTCCAGCATACCTTCTTCACCCAGCAGCATCAGGCTTGTTGCCGCGAGGCCCCAGACGATGTCAGCTTTAGGGTTATTTTTTTCAGCCAGCAACTTGGCTGTAATGATACCGGTGGAATCACGAACCCAGTTGATTTTGATATCAGGGTGATCCTCATTAAATTTTGCAGCGTATTTCTTCAGGTCTTCAGCTTCAACTGCTGTGTAGACTGTAAGTTCAGCTGCAGAAGCTGCGCCGGCTATGGCTACAACACCTGCCACGCTGGCAAGAACCGATTTTACAATTTGAGACTTCATGGCTAGCTCCGTTCTGTTAGACGCCCAAGTTTCCGTTCTGTACCCCCGGCCTCAAGCCAGGTTTTTTACGTTCCGGATATACGCTGCACTAATGAATGCATTTTGTTATGGTTTTATGACAATCGTCATTTTGCAACTTTAATTTAATATTTGATCAAAATCTCCTGCTAATTTCTTTGAAAATGCTGGAATTTTGTGCGTATTCCCAAATTTTTGCACAAAAAATCCACATTTTTAGATTCTGATCCGGAGATTCTCCCTATCCCCTTGACCAGAGAATACTCCTTTTCGTAACATAATTATAAGTTTTATTTGTTATTTAAATTATAGATTGAACTTATGTATCATTCACAGCTCCGGGCGTTTCACGCCGTCGCAACACAAGGCGGCTTCTCCAAAGCCGCCAATCATCTTGGACTTACGCAACCTGCCCTTTCCGATCAGGTCAAAAAACTGGAAGAACGCTTTGGGGTTCTTCTTTTCCACCGGCACAAGCGTGTGGTCAGGCTGACCCAGCTTGGCGAGCAACTTCTGCTCATTACCACCCGGAAATTTGAACTGGAAAAACAAGCAGTTGATCTTCTTTCTGCTCATCAGAAACTGGAAAAGGGTCATCTGAATATCGCTGCAGATACCCCCTTGCATGTCATTCCCCTGATCGGGAAATTCCGGGAGGTTTACGGCGGTATTTCGGTATCGCTGAGTATCGGGAATGCGGAAGAAATCCTCGGTGGTCTTATGAATTTTTCCTATGATCTGGGAATAGTAGCGGATATGGAACAGGATGATCGCTTCCATTCCCTTACTCTATGTGAAGACCCCCTTGTCGCATTTGTCTCCAAAACGCATCCCTGGGCCGATCGGAGTGGCCTGATGCTGAAAGACCTTGCGGATGGCGCCGATCTTATTTTACGAGAGGAAGGATCACGCACACGCAATCATATCGAGAGCGAATTTGCCAGACTGAACCTAAACATGAGTGTTGCGCTGGAAGTTCAAGGAAGAGAGGCGGCAAAGGAAGCCGTAGCGGCCAATATCGGTGTGGGAATCGTCAGTAAGCCGGAATTTGGCTATGATTCGCGCCTTGTTGCCATCCCTCTCCTTGATTGTCAGGCGAAAATGACCGAATCTCTCGTCTGTCTGAAGGAGAAGCTGGAGCTCAGGAGTGTGAAGGCCTTCCTCACAACGAACCAGTTACCCACCGAAGCTCCCTGAAGTCCTGCCTGGAAAGACCCTGAATTGACCCTCACCATTACCCTGCTTGTCCTTTTCTCTGCCGCCCTGCATCCCCTTTGGAACCTTCTTGCCAAAAAAGACAACGAACCTGAAATCGCCTTTATCGCCCTGTGTTTCGGGATATCCTTTACCGGATTGATCCATGGTCTTCTGATCGGTGCGGATTTCTGGCTGACCACCGAGCAGTGGGGATTTGTCGCCGCTTCCGTTGTCGGGCAGATCCTTTATAACCTCGCGCTTGCTGCCACGTTAAAACGCGGAGATCTGTCGGCCTATTACC